>DATISD010000070.1:0-5100 GCA_035469005.1 Pyrinomonadaceae bacterium
TTGAACTGACAGATCAATATTCGTCTTCTAATTCTAATTTCTCCGGGCGTTGTTTATGTTTGGCTTTCCGTCCGGCGGGACGCGCTTTTTGATCAGGTTTCGCCTCTGTCAGTGGATGGCCCGCAGGCGCAAGCGGACGACGAATGGAACTTATGATCGATTGCTTTCGCTTACGGCGTTTAGACCGTGTCGATTTCATCGCGTTTGGCGGGGGCAATTCGGATGCTATCCCGATGAGCAGTTAGTGTCAAACTGTCTCTCAATCGCGGTGTGAGCTGACAGGCGCATCTTGGCCTGACTTGACGGGCAGGACAGTCCGCACCAATTCCTCAAACTTATCGTCTGCTGCATCGCGAAGACAGTAACACGCCGGCTCGTTTTGGCGCGGAAATCACACTTCGTTCACAACGCCAATGAGCTCTCGCGACCGATAGCGCGGCGCAAATACACTGCTGCCCTGGATCGATTGGCCGATTTGTTGGGCTAAGGGGAGCGCCGCGGCTAAGCTTCGTTGGGTTGCTGGCGACGGGAGCGGATGAGATTTTCCACAGCTATCGCCGTCTCGGCGCGCTGTCGTTGTTGGAATTCACTGACCCAGTTGGTGACGGTATTCACCATGTCGCTGGCCGTTTTGCGGGCAGCTTTGGGTTTGCTTTTCTTCCGGTCCACGCGCTCAGCGCGTTTGACGATTTTAATTTTCTTCTCAGACATAAATATTCAGGAGACTGCTTGTAATCAGGATAAACGAAATAACTGCTGGAAAGTTCCGACCTGATTTTGGCCTATTCTCCGGGAAAGTAAGGCTTAGACGCGGAAGGAAGTAGTTTGGTTGCAGAAAGTCGCTTGTTAAGTTTTTGTTAACTCTTCTCCGTTAGTTTTGCATTTCCTTGATTCGCATGTCAATTTGCCAAAGCTTTCGCTGGGCAATATAAGCCAGAACCGACAACGCGATTACTCCGCCGAAAGCAATCCACGGCAACGAGCCTTTCAGGCCCCGGGTGCCGAAGCTCATAATGAAGAAATTAATGATAATCAGTGCGATCCGTAATTCTGTCGGCCCAAAACGCGAGAAGCTGACTTTGAATTCATCGGTCGCCGTCAACATCAAAAACGTATGAAACATGAAAGCGCTAAACACACACAACACCAGCATCATGTTGAACATTGATTTCTGAGGAATCAGGAACGAATAACCAATGAGGATCGAACACAGAAATCCGTAGTCGAACAAGTGGTCCATGTAAAAGCCCCATTTGCGCAAGCCTGTGTCGCGGTACTTGCCGAGCTTCCCATCAAAATGATCCGTGAAGTAATGGAGCACGATCATCAGGTTTACCATCCATAACCACCTGAGGTTCGCAGCTGAGAAATATCCAAAGACAACAATCAGAAGCGACCAAACAGGGGTCAAAAGCGTCAGGTGATAAGTCTCCAACCAGCGCGGCAAGCGCGGAAGAACGAACGCGGCCAATCGTCGCTCAAGCGGCACGAGTAATCCGCTGTTCGATTTGCCGGCTCCCGCAAAGGATTGTTTGCCGTAAACCCTGGCTGCCCAGTCCGCCGCTTCCGGTTTAGTCAAAACCGCGGCGTCAATTTCTCTCTGCATCTTATTCACCTCGGAATTCTGTCCAGTCGCTAAACTGTGTGCCGATGGCAGGAGCAAATATCAAGCCACAATTTCGTTTGTTCAAAAGCCGCACCCGGCCACCCGCTGCGAAACAAAACACGTTCGAGCGAAATAGCCCGCACTCCAACTGTGGCGCTTTTGCTGCGCGGGTAAAACTCGTTTTCGCAAGGTTGAGCCAGCGAGGTTGACCGCTTCAAATAAACACGACCGACTGGGACATAGGAATTTCGAAGCGTTTGCGGCAGCGAGGATTGCGGCAGGCGACCATGTCGTCGATGCGCACCATGTAGTCGCGCGACTTGGCAAAGCGCGCGCGATCAACTTCACTCGCACCGCGCGGCAGAGCTTGTTTTCTGGTGCGTTTCAGCCACCGCACATCGTAATCCGCACGCTCGCGGCAGTGCGGACAGACAAACGAGGCCTTCTTCGCTTCCTGTTTCTCGTTAAAAAAATCTCTCTCGTCCATGTTCAGCAGCGCCGACAACTCGCCGGCGGTTCGCGGGCCTCCTGCCCGCAGTAACTAACCTCTTACGACTCTTCCGAATCCCCGTTCCTGGCAGTCGCTCGGGCTCTCATTACCATGATTGGTCGCAACAGCCTTTCAATCGCATCTACCAAACGATCCGCCTCCACCGGCTTAGGCTCGAATGCGTCAGCGCCCTGCGCTAATGCGATTGTTGCCTGACCCGTCCCCCACGCGGCAATCGTCAGGACCCGTAATTGGCTCAGGCTGGCATTCGCATGGATGCGCTTGATTAAACCTGCGCCACTGATTGCCTTATCCAGGTTAACCACCACCAGATGGAACTGGTCGTCGACCATTTGCCGGTAACCATCGTCCGCGTTTCCTGTCAGCGTGACGTCGAATCCGTTCTCCTGAAGCTCCCGGCGCAGCGACTCGCTGGTCTGGTCGTCGCTGATAATCAGGATTCGTTCCTTCATGGGGGACTTGATCTCGTTTAGACGATGGACTGATCCGCCGCTTTCTGATTAAGCCGAAAAAACCATTCGCGTGGCGCCCGACTCAAGCGGGCAGGCTGCCTGCCGGCACAGATGCGCGCGCGCTGTTACTGCTCACAAAGATCGCGCAAATACTGGAAACTGTAAATGCCGGTCTCGTGACTGTCGCTCCAGCGAAAATTCAAGGCATATCGGCCGACGATACTTAAGTCGCTGATCTCGACCTCATCCGAAATCGATTCGGGCTTTAGCGTTCGCTGGCCAGTCCATTCGTTCACGCATTGCGCGCACGGACAAGCACGCCTCAGCTTCGCCGCTTGATAGTCGCAAACGCGTCCGTCAGCCCAGGTAATTCGCAGCCAAGAGTCGCTCTCCTGCGAGATTTCACGTGGCTCGATGGCCGGGCGTCGTGGGGCAATCTCAGCCATCGCCGTTAAGCCGGTTCAGTTCTTTTTTCACGGTTTCGGCTTTCACCTGAAAATGTGAGGCGTTAAAAACCACCTCGTCATTATGCAGGATCAGAATCTGCGGCGTTTCGTGCGGAACGCCCGTGCGCCTTTCGATCTCGTTTGACACGTCACGCGCCTCCTGCACGGTTATCAATCCCACGGAACCCTCAAACGACGACATCTCTCCGTAGGCCCGACTGCTGACCCCGCAGGTACTGCTATGTTTCAAAATCACTACCGCTTGACCATCCGCGTCTGCAAGGAAACGATCAAGCGCTGAGTTATCTTCGATTGAAATGAAGTTAGCCATGTCCTCAAACCAAACCTGCCAGGGCCAGACCATCTTAGCTGACCGGCCCATCTTCTTCCAACGTTCGACTGGCCGGAAGAGTTCATTGACATGGGCCATGATTCGGGCTTAGGCTTGAATCATAAATAAAGATCTTTCGGAGTCGTCGTATGAAAATCGCCGCCCCTACTTCGAAGTCGATCGTGCTTACAATAGTACTTGCTCTTCTGTTCAGTCTCGCAGCTCCAATTTATAGCCAAAAACGAGGTCGAGCATCCCAGAAGTCGTCTGTAAGTAAAGCCGCTGGTCTGGTCGAGGAAGCCGACAAACTCGCCGACGAGCGCAAGTATCCCGAAGCGATCGACGCCTACAAGCTGGCGATTCGGCTGGACGCGAACTACGCCCCCGCTTACGGAGGGCTGGGCGATGCTTATTTCAACAGCGGAAATGCTGAGCAGGCCCTCGTCGCATACAAAGAGCAAGTGCGTCTGGCCCCGAACGACGCGTACGCTCAGTATGATCTCGGCTTTTTCTATAATGCGATGGGTCGCCATGGCGAAGCGTTCGCACCTCTGGTGAGAGCGACCAGCCTCGACCCGAATTTTGCCGAGGCTTTTTATGGGCTTGGCTACGCCTACCTCCGGGGCTCTGAGTTTGAAAAATCGATTAGTTTTTTGAAGAGCGCGATCCGAATTAAACCCGATTATGGCGACGCTTACTTCGGACTTGGCCAGGCTTACGCGAAATTGGGTAAGGCCGATCTTGCGAATGAGCAACTCAAGAAACTAAACACAGTCGATCCGAAACTTGCTCGCAAGTTAGAGAAGGAAATTGCGCCCCAGTTAGCCGCTGCGAATAACACGGCAAAGTCTGAGCCGACTCAACAAGGAGCTCAGGGCCAACCGCAAATCATGGCGCCTTCGGTTGGCACCCAAACCGCCACCAACCAGACTGCGCAAAGCCCGTCGACCTCGACCCAACCGCAACCACAAACTCCTTCGAGCACGCCGCCCTCGGCTCGGAAAGTTGACGAAATGACTGCGACGCAGGGGCAAACGAAATCCAGCGAACCTTCAACGCGACAGCTTCAGCAGATTCCTCCGGCGCAAACACAATCACAGCCGTCAACCGGCCAGACGTCAACGGCGCCAACGCAAACCGATCAGATAAAGGTGTTGCCGGTCAGCGCTAAACGTTGGGCGCTCGTCATCGGCGTGGACAAATACATAGACCCGCAGATTAGCCCGCTCAAAGGTTCGGATAACGACGCGCGCATGATTGCTGATGCGCTGGTGCGATATTCGGGATTCCCGCAGGATCAAGTCATCCTGTTATCTACCAATCAGCCGACTGAGCGACAACCAACGCGCGTAAATATTCTACGGCGATTGTCGAACCTCAGCACAACCGTACCGAAAGATGGTTTGTTACTGGTTGCGTTTGCGGGCCACGGAATGGAACGAGGTGGTCAGGCTTTCCTGCTGCCGTCCGACGCGCAAATCAGCGATCAGATTTCTTTTCTGGAGGAAACCGCGATCAGCATGACTCGGGTGAAGCAGTGGATCAAGGACACCGGGGTCGGTCAGGTGGTTCTCCTGCTCGATGCTTGCCGAAACGACCCGGGTGGACGCGCCGACGCGCCTAATCCTTTGAGTAACGCCTATGTGACCTCTTTCAATTTTGACGTGCGAAATCGCGAGATACAGGCCTTCGCGACTGTCTACGCAACCGGCATCGGCCAACGCGCGTATGAATACACCGAAAAGAAACAGGGC
>DATISD010000071.1:0-10143 GCA_035469005.1 Pyrinomonadaceae bacterium
GGTGAACGATTCAAAAGCCTGGGCCAGTTCGTGGTTGCTGGATCTGATTTCGGCCGTCGCTTCGCCCTGGCTGATTTCAATAGAGTTGAATGTAGCTGCGACGGAAGCCGCTGCTTGTTTCTTCAGTTCGATTCGTTGTAAGCGCCTTTCGCGACGCACTTTTCGCCAGGCGCGAAATCGCTCTGGGATAAACCGCAGGACGGCGAAGCGATCGCTGACCGCAAAATTTTCGTAGAAGTTGGCGAAAGAAAAATTAGTCGCCAGCAGAACGCCCGTGACCGCGATGGCGGCCAACAATATCGTGGCGCCGATTGTGTTTAGACCGCTGACCAGAGCGCGCGCGATGATCGCGCCAATCAGGCCACCCGCATTGAAACTGGCATCGAGGAACGGTTTGATGTTGGCGAGCGAAAGTAAGGCCGCAGAAGAAAGAACCAGTACGACCAATCCTGACAGCCGTGACACGGGCGCGTTAATTCGTCGAGAACGAAAACGCCGCCAGGCCGCCGCCAGAATTAAGACAGGCAGCAGGTACGAAGCCAAACCGATTGATTGAAAGAGTGCGGCGGCGACATTTGCACCCACCGCGCCGACCCAATTATGAGCGCTGGTCTCGCCGGCCGCGTTCCATGAAGGATCGTTCGGATTGTAAGAAGCCAGGCAAAGACCCAGCAGCAGCGCCATCGCGATCAATCCGATCGCCACGATCTCATTGACCCGCGTGTTGCGTGGCGCGGATTCGACCTGTATTTCGGAGGATATGGCTGACATGTTTTTGTCCGACAAACTCAGTTTGTCGCTTTACTCCAAACTAACGATCAATTGCTAACTATCACGACAAACTGAAGTTTGTCGGACACTACGCCGCTTGGCGTGACAGTAAATACTCTTTGATAAAATCATCGATATCACCATCGAGCACTGAATCGACATCACCGCGCTCAAGCTTGGTTCGGGCGTCTTTTACCAGACGGTAAGGCGCCAGCACATAATTGCGAATCTGCGATCCAAAACTAATGTCCTGCTTATTGGCTTCCAGCTCCTTGGTTTCCGCGCGCCGCTTCTCCAACTCAGATTCGTAAAGCCGGGAGCGCAGCACCTGCATTGCTACTGCTCGATTTTGATGTTGCGAGCGCTGGTTCTGACACTGCACCACAATCCCGGACGGTAAATGCGTGATGCGAACGGCGGAATCCGTCGTGTTAATGTGCTGTCCACCGGCGCCGGTCGATCGGTAGGTATCGACGCGCAAATCCTTTTCGTTGATCTCGACTTCGATGTCTTCGTCAATCTCGGGATAGACGAACAACGAAGCAAACGAGGTATGCCGCCGCGCATTTTGATCGAACGGCGAGATGCGTACGAGCCGGTGCACGCCCGCCTCGGCTGCGAGAAGTCCGTACGCGTATTCGCCTTCCACTTTGAAAGTCACACTCTTGATGCCAGCTTCCTCCGCCGGCTGGTAATCGATGATTTCGGCTTTGAACTCGCGCCGTTCAGCCCACTTCAAATACATGCGCAGCAACATCTCAGCCCAGTCCTGAGATTCCGTTCCGCCGGCGCCCGGGTGAATCGTGCAGATCGCGTTACGCGAATCGTTTTCGCCGGCCAGTAAGGTTTCGGTTTCAGCCGCGACGAGCTCGTGTGCTAAACGCCGCAGCAATTCGCGCAGTTCATTCAGCGAAGCTTCATCTTCTTCCGCAAACTCAAAGAGCACACCGGCGTCGGAAATCTCGGTTTCGAACTTTTTCTGCCGCTCGAGTATTCGTTGAAATCGGCTGCGTTGTTGCAAGAGCTTCTGGGCGGCCTCCTGGTCAGACCAGAAGTCAGGCGCGGAAGCCTGCGCCTCGATCTTCTCTAGTTCGGCACGCTTGGCCGGGACATCAAAGAAACCTCCCGAGTTGCTCGACGCGTTTACTTAGATCCTCGTAAGAATTTCTTAAATCCTGAATGGAAATCGTCGCTATCATTGGTAACCTCGTGTCAGAAGCCCGACCGTCAGGGAGGGCTCCAGTTGCCGATCATTGCCCTCGCTTACGTTCGGGCTTCTGACGCATAAAACCTGCTGAAATAATTCCCAGACTGATCAGCGCACAGCCATAAACAAAAATGTCGCCATGTCGCGAATAGAAAGTTGTTTCCGCACCCCTTCTGCTGATCGTCCACGTGCGCACCTGAGATTGAAAGCCGGTAGTCTCATCCCGGGTCTGCCCGTTCGAGCTAACATATGCAGTAATGCCGGAGTTCGTCACGCGAACTAAGTCACGATCATTTTCTACAGCGCGAAAAATGGCGTTTGATAAGTGTTGGCGCATAACTGGCGTCGGACCCAGATAGCCATCGTTCGAAATATTTATTAGCACGTCAGCGCCTTTGTGCGCGAACGTGCGCGCAATCGATGGATGCGCGGCCTCGATACAAATAAAAACCCCGGCGCGAAGCGCGCCGAGGGGCATCAGCGTATACGAACTGCCAGGCGTGAACTCGCCGACGAGACCACGTACCGAACTCGCGCCCGGTAGCCATCGGGGCAGCGGCACATACTCGCCAAACGGCATCAGGCGGATTTTATCATATCGGGCCGCAATTCCACCCTCTTCATTTATCAGCAGAGCAGAATTTTGATCGCCGCCTCCTGCGGCGGGCTCGAGCGAATTTAGCAGGATTGAAGTTTGATTCGTCCGTGCAAAGTTCTCAACCACCTCTCTCAAATGCGGGTCACGCGTGTAACTGAAGTTCATCGGCGACTCAGGCCAGATGACCAGTCGAGGTATCGCATTTACTGGCGGTGAATACTTTGTGCGCAATTCTTCGAGTGCGCTACGGCTCAACAATAGATGCCTTTCCAGGAGCTCGTTCATCTCCGCCGTGTTTCCGCTTAAGTCCATTGGAACGTTCGGCTGAATTGCCAGAATCACAGCCTCTAAGTGCGGTGTTGCTTTGATCGGCGAAAACGGATGCGAGCCGTATGAAAGAACCACGGCCACTAAGACTGTCGCGGCGAGTAACACTAAGGCCAGCCGGAATCTTCGAACGAGCAAGTTGGCGACTGCGGCGTTCATCGCCAGCAGGATGAAGCTCACGGCGTACACGCCCCCAAAACGCGCCGATTGAATAAGAACGGGATGGAACGACTGCGAGTAACCGAGGGCGTTCCACAATTGGCCCGTCACGACGTAACGCAGCCATTCGATCGAAATCCAAATCAGCGGAGCGACGCAGAGTGCCGCTGCGCCGAAGTGCTGGATTACCCGAGAAAGCAGGCTGCAAAAGACCGCAGGGAAAAGTCCGACCAACATGACCGGCAAGAGGAGCAGGGGATAGGCCAGCCACGCGCGAAAATGAGCGTAATGAATTATCGGGTACGTTAGCCACCAGCAGGTTCCATAAAAGAAGATCGTGCCCCAAAGCCAGCCCAGTATGAACGCTCGAAGAGCCGTTCGGGTAAAGACAATGGCCAATAGCAGTGGGGCCAATCCCACCCATGCCAGAAACGCCAGGTTGAAATCGGGGAATGAAAGGATGGTCAAGACCGCCGAGGCAACGGCCAGAGCGGCTGCCGCGGGAGTGGGGACAGCGGCGCGCAAGGAAAAATAGATCGAAGAACGATTGCGATTCGCGATCGCGCCGGCTTCAGGCATGGAAAGGAGTTTACCAGTAAGGCCGAGTCAGAAATAACTTTCGCCGGATTCTGGAAGTGAAACCGATGCGGATCGAAAATCGAAAAAATTTTTCTGGAAGTGGCTGTGCCGTGTGAAAAGATCACGGTTTGAGTAACAGAATTACAAAAAGCGGCACCGTTAGGGTGACAAAATCCGTCTTTTTGCCAGTTGTTGTCTGACCGAGGGTACCAGGCTGGTCAGCTTGACGTTTTGTTGGAACGCAAGGCGAGCGAGGCCCTGTTTTCTGTCGAAGGATGAATTAAACCAAATTGCATCAGTGAATTTGAAGGCTGCCCTAAATGCGGGAGAACCCGGTCATTTCTGACCGGGTTCCATTTCGGGGGGATTAGACTGAAGGATCGCTCGGCGGGCGGCTGGCGCAGCGGCTTGCAGCGCTCAGAGAAGTGATGGCGGCGGGGGCACGTTTCATTTCGTGCTTGCCGTCCTTGTGCTCAGCACTTCTCGTGCCAGTGAAAGAGCCGCGAGCAAAGAACGAAGGACCAGAGCAAAGAGCAAAGGGCGGCCACGGCCAGAGACCAGAAAGCAGAGTGCCAGTCCTAATAACAGAAAAAGCCAAGCGCAGGAGCTTCGCACTCAGCTCTTTGCGCTTGGCTCATAGCCGCTTGCTCGTTACCATTATTGTCGTCCCATCGTTACCTTTCTCTGCAACGCCATTGCTTCCTGGTTGTCAGGATCAATGCCGATGGCGCTGGCGGCATACTTTCTCGCCTCGCCCATGTCGCCACGCTCCAAAAAGATGCGGCCCAACAGTATGTGAGCGTCAATCAATCGCGAATCCCAAAAGATCGCTGTTTTCAGCGCCGCGATTGCGGCTTCCTGATCGCCTCGTCGCTGGTTGATGCGGCCACTTAACAGAAATGCCTCAGCAGTAGTCGGCTCGAGATTTAAGAGTTTACGAATTTCAGCGAGCGCCTCATCGTCCCGGCCCTGTTGATAAAGCTCGCGCGCCTTGTTTAGTGACTCCTGGGCATTGTTTGCGTTGGCTGCTTCGATTGCCTTTACGCGACTGAGATCAGAAATATCAACCTGATTCAGGACGTCGCGCGAACGCAAATTCAAATTCAACACGGCCTGAGATTTCTGCCAGTCTGTTTCCCACTTTGCATAGCTGGGCAGGTACCGGCGCGCCTGATTGTCCGCGGCCGTGGCCGCGTCAGCGTGATTGGCCCTTGCTTGCGCCTTCGCTAACAAGTAGTAAGCCTGGCCGTCTCGCTGATCCGTCGCGATCACTTTTTCCAGCTTGTCAGCAGCCTCTCCGTACTTCTCGTTGAGAAAGAGCGCGTAGGCGTAGTTAAAGAGCACGGTTGTGTCGTCCGGTGAAGAGTCAGCCGCGCGCGATAGCAAGGTAATGCCTTGCAGCAGTAGACGCGTCCGCTCCTGGGGTTTCTTTTCATTTCGCGCTGCTTCTACAGAGAGCGCGCCCGCGTTGTTATAAACAGCGACCAGCGGCATTACTTTTTCATCAGCTAAAGGAACTAGCGTGGCGAGAGCGTGCTCAACGTCCGCGGTTTTCCAATAAGCAAGGCCTGCATAGAATTGCGCTTCGTTGTAATGCGGCTCTTTTTTCTGAACCATTGTGAAATATTCGATCGCTTCCTTCCACTGTGATTGATTGAAATAGAAGCGTCCCAACTCGAAAGCTGCCTGGGAATAAACGGCGCCGCCGTTCACGTCGCCATAGAGCTTTAGCGCGTTCTTAAAATAGATCGCTCGCGTCGGCTCGCGTTGGTCAGTCTGCGAACCCTTCATGTATGCTTCGAAGGCCTGAGGCGGCACTTTCGTCGCTTCCTGGACCAGATTGTTGCGCGAGAACGAAAGAGCTTTGTCGCGCTGGAAAAGAATTTGATACGCCAGCTCGCCGTGAACCTTCTGAAGCTCCTTGATGCTGTCGGCGAAATCGTATTGCCGAGGCGCCCACGCCCCGTCGAAAATATCCCCAGCCATCCGGCCTTCGTTGACGCGAATGACGCGGGCCTGGCCAATGATCGTAGCTGCGGCTTTGTCGGCAGGTTTTGATTTGTCATCGCCAGGCGCTGCCGGTATCGGCGTGACGTTATAAGTTCCAAATACGATCATCGAGGCCTTCAACTCGCGCGCAATCTTGATCGCTGTTGCTCGTGAAGGGATAACCGTCAACGGCAGACGCAAACGCTGATACGCCACCGCGCGCTCGTCGCTGGTGACGACAATCAATCCCGGCTTGTCTAAAAGAACTGAAAGCGAATCGGCGAAGCTTTCGCCGATCCAGTTGTACTCCGGATGATCGGATGTATTTTCAAACGGCATCACGAGTACGATTTCGGCCGCCGGAGTCGTCTGAGCCGAAGCTTTAGGTGCGCTAATCTGGAAGATTGAGACGAGCGCCAGCGCGGTTAGAACGACAGGGAATTTCTTTCGAATCATCAAAAATCCTTTATTTCTTTAGTAAAAATAGGGGCGGAAACTTCGATGCCGTTATGATAACAGCGGTTGGTCGAGAGCGCACAGTGACTGAAGGGTCTCAATTTGAGGATGAGGTTAGCACCGGGAGCGATAGCGACGGGCAATACCCTTCACATCAAGACTCTTGCAATTGGAGGGCGACCCCGGTTGCTACCGCTCCGGTACGACCGCCAATTACCCAGGAGTTTAGGGAGTTGCTTCGGTGATGACCAATTGATCGTCGATGCCAGCCACGCCTTTAACGGATCGAATTGTCTTCTCAACTTGCTGTTTCAGTTGGACGGAGCTGACTGAACCAACGATGGTTACTCTGCCGTTTTGGACAAGCGTGCTGACATCCAGCTTCGAAAGACTCGGGTCTCCCGCGAGGGCGCTTTCGATGTGTGCTTGAATCGTCCCGTCATCCGGCGTCTCATTCAATATTTCGCCGCCCGGAGTCGAGGGCGATTCCTGGTTCGACGGAGTTTGGCTGGAGAGTGGCGTCGCAGTTGGCGAGGATTTCGGGGAAGGGCTGACGCCTGGACCAACCGGGACAACCTGTTGTGGGGCGATGCTCGCGTTCATGGGATCGAACGGTCGGCTGGTCAGAAACAGGGCAACGAAGGTTGCCAGCGCGGCGGCGATGATGATGCTGACCGCCACCCAAACCTCAGGGGTCCGAGCGTTACCGACACGACGGGGTGTGGGGCGCCGGCGTTGCGCCGAGGTTTCAACCGTAAATCGACTTCTGGATGGTCGTCGTGAATCTGCCACAGGATTCAGTCGTTCTGCTCCTTTTCGGGCTGCTGACTACGTAAATGCGACGGCCATCGTATCATTAACTGACTTAACTCGACCTCTTCGATTTCTTTGACATCCTGCGCAAGACAACCGGGCATGATCGTTCTGACATTGGACGCGTTTGATTAGACGTCGCCAATTTGCAGTCGATTCGGAGGGTATTTTAACAATGCAACGCTTAACAAAATTGATTTCCACGATCGCTTTAGGTTGCGTGGCTGCGGCAACAGGATTTGCGCAGAGCCTGGAACAGACAACTACATCGCGCGATCGCCAATCGGTCAACATCACTGTCTACAATTCAAATCTCGGTTTGGTCAGAGAGACGCGCAGGCTAACGCTTCCCGTCGGCAGAATCGCCTTGAGATTTGCGGACGTAACCGCTCAAATCCGGCCAGAAACCGTTCATCTGGCATCGCTGACAGCACCTGCGAGTCTAAGGATTCTCGAGCAGAATTATCAGTATGATTTGCTGAATCCGGCGAAGCTGCTCGACAAGTTTGTGGGCCGAGAAATTACGCTCGTGCTGCGTCGCTACCAGAACAACACCGAGAGCTTCGAACCCGTGCAGGCAACATTGCTCTCGAACAATGGTGGTCAGGTGTGGCGTATCAACGGGCAAATTGTTATCAATCCGACCAACATTGCAGAGATTCGCTTTCCTGATCTGCCGAAGAACCTCGTTGCAGTGCCGACGCTCATTTGGGATGTCGAGAACCGAGAAGCTGCGGTGCAAAACGTCGAAGCCAGTTACCTGACCGCCGGCATGAATTGGCGCGCGGACTATGTACTGCTCGTAAACGCGGAGGACACCAAAGGCGATTTGCAGGGCTGGGTGACTTTGACGAACGGCAGTGGCGCATCGTTCGAAGACGCGCGGTTGCAATTGGTCGCCGGTGACGTGAACCGGGTGTCGGATGATCGCACTTACCAACTCGCGGGCGCGATGGCCAGAAAAGATGCGGCGAGCGAATCGGAGTTTAAGGAGCAGGGCTTTTTCGAGTATCACCTGTACACGCTGCAGCGGCCGACGACGATTAATAACAACGAGACGAAGCAGGTCTCTCTCCTGGAAGCGGCGGGGTTTGATGTCAAAAAAGAGTTCGTGCTTAACGGTCAGCGCTACTACTACACCGGTTACAACAATCCGGGAGCGGCCATCAAGGAAAAGGTCGGCGTGTTTATTCAGTTCCGGAACTCGCAATTGAATAAGCTGGGGATGCCTCTGCCGGCTGGCACGATTCGCTTATACAAGAAAGATGACAAGGGCAACCAACAGTTCATCGGCGAAGATAAGATCGATCACACCCCGAAAGATGAAGACGTGCGGGTGAAAGTTGGCGATGCGTTCGACATCGTTGCGGAACGCAAACAGACCGATTATAAGGTCCTCGCGTCCGGACATCTTTATGAATACGCGTACGAGATCAAGATTCGCAATCACAAGGAAGGACCGATTACGGTCGTCGTGAACGAGCCGATTGGTGGTGATTGGGAGATGGTTGCCTCGACCTTTGAAGCCAAGAAGAGCGCTGCCTTCGCGGCGCAGTTCAACGTGCCTGTGGCAAAGGACGGCGAAGCGACGTTGAGCTATCGGGTTCGAGTGAAGTACTAATCGGCCGGGGACTGGAGCGCAAGCGTCCTCGCTTGCGACGAACCCTGCAACCGGGACGGTTGCGCTCCAGTCCGCATTTTGTTATACGGCGTCGAATGAAATGCATGATTCGCGCTATCTTGTCACTGGCCATCATTAGTCTGGCAGCAATCCTCGTTTCAGCCCAACCTTCGGATCAGTCGAAGTCACTCAATGCTCGCATTCGAGCCGAGATAGCTCCCTTCCAGGGCAAGGTATTTCTCTTTGCCCAAAACCTCGACACCGGCCAGACATATTCCTTCAATGGCGATGAGCGAGTGCGCACCGCCAGCACAATCAAAATCGCGGTCATGATTGAAGCGTTTGCCCGAGTTGCCGAGGGCCGGGCGAAATGGACCGACGAACTTGTCTTGACAAAGGCTGCGCGCTACGCCGGCTCAGGTATCCTGCCGGAACTCGGCGACGGTTTGCGACTAACGCTGCGCGATTGTGTTCGATTGATGATGACGCTGAGCGACAACACGGCGACCAACATGGTTCTGGATTATTTAACGACGGACGCGGTGAACGCCCGGATGGAATCGCTTGGATTCAAGTACACGCGAATCATGCGACGCGTGGGTAGCGGTGGTGAAAGCAAGGCCGGGAAGGAGCCCGAGAACAAGCGGTTCGGTTTGGGCTCGACTACTCCCCACGAGATGGTTGAGATAATGGCCAGACTTGATCGCGGCGAGATCGTCAGCAAGGACGCTTCAAAAGAGATGATCGATCTCATGAAGCGCGAGCAGGCACGCTATGCAATCGGCCGCACGATTCCCGATGTGCCAATGGCGAGTAAGTACGGGGCTCTTGATGCCTTGCGAAGTTGTGTCGCAATTCTCTACACGAAGCAGGGGAAGATGGCGATGGCCATCACCGTAGACGACATGCCGCAGCCGTTTTGGTCCGTCGATAATTCTGCTTACTTATTGATGTCGCGCTTGTCGCTGATCCTGGTCGAAGGTCTTCAATCGTCCGGCAATCGTTGACTGATCGTGTCCTATTATCAGCATGCGCATCCGAAAATCTGAATGCAGTTGATGGTTTTTTTGGATCGCAGTGACAACCGAAGTTCGTGACCTTCTAAAAATCTCCCGGTTTTGAAAAAGCCCTTCTCGTCCGCGACTTGGAACAACAAATGCCTGCACAAAACTGAAATTTCAAGCTGTTGGTCCGCCCGAACCAATGTCCAGCCTATCGTCTCAAAGCCTTCTCCGAGGGTCCATCAAAGTCCCTGCGGGGAATAGTGTTTTCATTCGGGCTGATCATCGAGCCGACCTCAGGAAGTTCATGCCTTAAACTTTGGAGGACACTATGACGAATCGAAGCCTCGGAAGATTTGTTCTACTTACAATTAGTTTTCTACTTGTCCTTTTGGGATGCGTGAGCGCATTCGGACAGAGCACTTCCCATATTAACGGCACCGTCACGGACCCGCAGGGCAATGTGGTGCCTGGCGCTACCGTAACGCTGAAGGATGCAACTAAAAATTTTTCCCGTTCTCAAACTACCAGCGATAGTGGCCACTTTAGTTTGACTTTAATCCCGCCAGGAACTTATCAACTTACAGTTGAGGCAAAGGGCTTTAAGAAAGCCCTCTTAACT
>DATISD010000072.1:0-3695 GCA_035469005.1 Pyrinomonadaceae bacterium
AAACATAATCATCGAACGCGAGCTGCGGGCAGATATCAAGTATTTACTGAGCAAGTTCTATCTGTATTACGCGCTGTTGCCGGTTCGCGAGGGCCTGCGCGACGACCTGACAAAGAAAGCAGTCATCCTGACATCAGGCGCCGTGCTGCTAATCGCGTTCGCAATAGCCCTGAACGTTGGTGGCACCTTCTGGATACCAGGGGTCGACCAGTATTCAGCCGTTGTCGTCACTGTCCTGACGGTAGCCCTGGCCGGCATCGTGGGAGGATGCGTGAGCATGTTACAGCGGATTCAAGCCGCTCCCAGCGACGGTGACGCTCTCTTTAATCTGGCAGCCATGACAAACGGATGGAGGGGGATTTTGCTCTCACCCATCTATGGCGGCATCTTTGCCTGTTTGCTTTTCATTTTGTTTGCCGGCGGGATCTTGAACGGTGCTGTTTTTCCCACGATCGTGACCCCGTCAAGAAACTCCTCACAGGCAACTGCGATATCGTCACCCACACCAAGGACGTCGCCGACGCAAGCCGCTGCCTCACCGACAGTCCCAAAGTCCAGGTCGTCGCCAGCCGCTGGTGTGCTTCCATCGCCGACACAAGAGATCGACGCAGCGACGACGGCGTCGCCTTCTGCCGAGCCTGCGTCTACCGTGGCCACAAGCGGATCGGCGAAGGTTCAAAGCAGGAATCCGCCAAACATGCGAGCCGCAACCATCCAGGGCGAAGCCAGGACCGAGCCGCCACCTCCGAGGGATTCCGACGTTTTGCAGATCAAAGATTTTTTGAGAAAGACCGGACCGGCAAGTGGGATTTCTTACTCACTGCTAATAATTTGGTCTTTCCTGGCGGGCTTCGCTGAACGACTCGTTCCGGACACGCTTAACAGACTGGTGCAAAAAAATATCGATGTTCAGGGAGGCAGTTAGCGGTGCAGTCGTCGCGCACGCCTGGCGTCAAAGCTCGTAGGAAACGAAGCAAGTTAATACTGCTCATCTGGCATACTTACTTAGCGCTGCTCCCAAATCAGGAAATTGAAAGTGAAAGCCCGCGTTCAGTAGCTTCTTCGGCAAAACCTTCTGACTCGCCAGCAACATCTCATCCGCCATTTCTCCGAAAGCGAGGCGGGCCGCGAAAGCGGGCATCGCCAGGGCTGTCGGACGATTCAATACATGGCCCAGTGTTTTGGTGAACTCTTCGTTCGTCACCGGATTCGGCGAGACAATATTCAGCGGGCCGTGAATTGACGCGTCTTCAATCGCCAACTTAATCGCTTGAATTGCGTCGTCAATCGCGATCCAGCTGATGTACTGTCTTCCCGATCCGACTTTCCCGCCCATACCCATTTTGAAGGGCGTTAAGAGTTTCGCCAGCATGCCTCCTTCGCGGGCGAGAATTGGCCCAAACCGAAGATTAACCACGCGCACACCGGCCTTGCTTGCCAGCTCTGTTGCCATCTCCCACTCACGACAAACCCCAGCGAGAAATCCGCCGCCTGATTCACTCTGTTCGTCGAGTCTTTCGTCATCACGGTCGCCATAGATCCCTGTAGCTGAGGCGCAAATGAAAACGCTCGGTTTCTGCGACAGCTTGGCAATCGCTTCACTCAACAAATGGGTTCCGCAGACTCGGCTGTCGCGAATCTTCCGCTTTTGATCGTCGGTCCAGCGCCCGCCGGCGATGTTCTCGCCCGCGAGGTTGATGATTGTGTCGAAGCCTTCCAAACTGTTCGGACTCACTTCGTCCTGATTTGGGTGCCATTCCAGCTCGCCGGCCTTCGGCTTTGAGCGCACCATACGGGTAATCTGCGCGCCCATAGACCTCAGAACCGGCATCAAGGCAGAGCCCACCAGACCGCTTGCTCCGGCAATCGCAACCTTCATCTGTGCGTTTCCTCTCGATTCGAACTGTGGTGCCAAGCGATAGTTTAACCTAACTCAGCACAAGCTCGGATGCATATTTTTTTACATTGTAATTACTGGCAGAGTGCGTAAGATGCCCACGCTTTCACCATAGGACTTGGCTCCCATGCCACGCGTAGGAATACTCGTTCTGAGTCTCGCCGGAGTAGTAGTCCTGTGTCTAACAGGCTTGCGCGCCAGTCAAAGTCAATCGGCTGGCCTGCGTCGCATCACCAACACATCTGAAGAAGCAATCAACCTCAATCCCTCCATTAGCGGCGACGGCCGAATTGTAGCGTTTGAATCAACCGAAGATCTCGCCGCGGTTGGTGGCGCTGATCATTTTCGCGCGATTCGCGCCAATGTCGGCGCCGACCCCGCGACCTTTGTGCAAATGGGCGGCACACGGGCAGTCTCGCCGGCCATCTCGCAGGACGGATCGCGAATCGCGTTCGCTTCAAATGACGATCCACTCGGGGCCAACATGGACGGCAACTCGGAGATTTTTCTCTTCGATGGTTCGCGATTGAGCCAGGTGACTAATACAACACCCGGCGGCCTGGCAAATCGGACTACGAACGGAAACTTCCAACCCTCGATTTCGGACGATGGGCGCTTTATCACCTTCTCTTCAAATCGCGATCTTACCGGACAGAATGCTGATGGGAACCTGGAGATCTTTGTCTTCGATTCACTCTCGACGAGTTTCAATCAGCTGACCAACTCCTCCGGCATCGTCGGATTCACCGACGCAAGAATCAGCGGAAACGGCAACTTCGTCGTGTACATTCGCGACAACGGAAGAACGCCGGGCCCGACGCGCGATTTGATTGAGCAGGCTCGCCCCAGTGGTGGCCAAACAGTCCTGGTGCCGGCCGAGGCGTCGCTGGCTATGACCTACGGCCGCGCGATTAGCGATGACGGAAGTCGGGTCGTCTATTCCAGCCAGACCGCGACCAGTACGACACAGGTCTTTCTTTACGATGGACGAGGTGGCGCCGGCGTCAGACAGATTACTTCGCTCGGCGCGCGCGTCACGGACGTCCCGTTGCATCCGTCGATCAGCGGCGATGGAACCCGCATCTCATTCGCAACACGTCGCAACGTCAACGGAGGAAATTCTGACGGCAGCGTTGAACTCTATCTTTACGATCTTCCAACCGCGGCATTTTCAAAGATTACCAATGCGCCTTCGAGCGCCACCGCGGACGTCGTTTCTTCTTTGAATGATGAGGGCTCGATTGTCGCTTTTGATTTTCCGCGCGTGCTGTCCGGGGCCGTCACCGACAGCGACCTGGCGAACGACTCTGAGATCTACATATCGACCACGGAGCCGCGGCCGAGTTTCGGAGCG
Source organism: Pyrinomonadaceae bacterium (assembly GCA_035469005.1). Lineage (GTDB taxonomy): Bacteria > Acidobacteriota > Blastocatellia > Pyrinomonadales > Pyrinomonadaceae > UBA11740. Next base: position 3,252 of record DATISD010000072.1, read on the forward strand.
CTGGCCATCTTTAATGGCGCATCGCTGGGTAACGAACCTTCGACCACTAAAGCGGTCGCGCCGGACAGCATCGCTGTCGCCCGCGGAGGCCTGCTGGCGAATGCAACCCAACAACCTGAGCGTCTTGCAAACGGCACGTTTCCCGCCAACGTCGGCGGCACCACCGTGACGGTAAATGGCCGGCTGGCCCAAATCTTTTTTGTCTCGCCGAGTCAGGTTAATTTTCTGGTTCCGCCGCAAACTGAACCTGGCGCCGCGGACGTCATCGTCACGAACTCTGAGGGCTTTCCCTCGCGCGGCAGTATCGCCACGCTTCGATCCGCGCCCGGGCTGTTTACGAAGAGCGGCGACGGAACCGGCGAGGCCCTGGCGCTCAACAGCGATACTTTGCAGGAGGGGCCTTTCGATCCCAGCGACGGCAAACTTCGCCTGACTATTTTTGCT
>DATISD010000073.1:0-8948 GCA_035469005.1 Pyrinomonadaceae bacterium
CATTTTTGGCGAAGGCGGGGGCGAGAAACTGGCGAGCGAGTACGGCGTGCCGTTTCTGGGCTCGATTCCGATGGGCATCGAAGTTCGGGAGGGTGGCGACAAAGGCGTCCCGGTCGTCATTGGTCAACCTGAGTCTCCTCAGGCTCAAGCCTTTCGCAAGGTTGCCGAAGAAGTAGCGCGCCAGGTATCGATTGAGGCAATGAAACCAGAGCTTGTCGTTTTGCGGAAATCTCAGTAAGATGGCTTCGAAGGAACGGAATTCACTAGTTCAGCAGTTCTTAAGATTTGAAAACAGGGAGTTAATTGGAAATGTCAGCAAACCCAGCAACCACAACGCCTGCACCGAGTGCAGCGCCCGCCGCACCAGCCGTGAATTTGAGCGTTACGGAGCCGGCGGCAGCAGAAATAAAGAAGTTCATGTCGGGCGAAGAAGGCCTGCCGGAAACCGCTGGCCTGCGCGTACGCGTCGTGCCGGGCGGCTGTTCGGGATTTCAATATAGTTTGAATATCGAAGAGGAATCGCGGCAGGGCGATTTCATTCTGGATGACAAAGGCGTGCGCCTGTTCGTCGACATGTTCAGCGCGCAATACCTGAACGGCGTCGAGATCGATTACGTCACCAACGTGATGGGATCGGGCTTCACCTTCAAGAATCCAAATGCAACCGGAAGCTGCGGCTGCGGCTCTTCGTTCACAGCATAACAGTCAGTACCGGGAGCGATAGCGACCGAGTCAAACTGCAATAGCTCGGCCTGATACCTGGTGTCAGGCCGAGTTTTCGTGTCTGAAGCCGACCGTAAGAGAGGGTAAGTGAAGCGTCGAGCGCCAGGAGCGCATGGCGCTAACTTCAAGGTATTTTTCTTAAGACTTGCGCGCGCTGTGCACGCGTGTGCGGACGAGGGCGTCCGCGCTCCCAGTGTTAAGTCCCCCCTTCAACTCTGGATTATTTTGGGGCAAAGCCGTCTGACACCCAACGCTCATGAATCTGACTCAGGCAAAAACGTCGGAACAGATCGAAATAGCTCGGACCTTATTCCGCGAATACTCAGCCTGGGTCGAAATCGATCTTTGCTTTCAAAACTTTGAAGAGGAACTCGCTGAACTCCCTGGGGACTATGCACCGCCCGATGGGCGGCTATTGCTTGCACTTCATAATGCACAAGCGGCAGGTTGCGTTGCGCTGCGAAAGATTGGCGAAGGCATCTGTGAAATGAAGCGTCTTTTTGTCCGCGAGGCGTTTCGCGGTCATGGACTCGGTCGGAAGTTAGTTGAAACGGCTATTGACGAAGCAAAGCAGATTGGCTACGAACGCATGCGCCTCGACACCTTGCCGCCGAAAATGAACGATGCCATCGCGCTTTATCGATCATTCGGCTTCAAAGAGATTGCTCCCTATTACAACAATCCCGTCCCGGGCGCTAAGTTTATGGAGTTAACTTTGAAATAAACTTAATTTCGGGCTCGTCGCCGCAGCGCTTCACAAACGGGTTCGGTCATTCCGCTTGCCTGCCACAAGGTGCCGTCCTCATAAATCACGCACTTGATGACCACCCGCTCGATCGTGGCTGATTTATCAGTTATCTGAATTGGCACGACTCGCGTCGGCGACAGGCGCGATTTGGCGGTCAAAGACTTCGCTTTGTTAGGACCCACCTTTTCAAAACTCTCGAACTCATGCGTGCCCAACTCTTCATTGGTTTTGCTGTCAAAGATTATGTAGTTCCAACGGATTGCCTTGATCGGCTTGCCGCCGTCATTCTGAATCTCGAGCGAATACATGAAAAAGGGACCTCGTCTCTCGACGAAGGCAGGAGAGTCTTCTGAAGAAGATGTTCCGCCTGAGGCAGAATCACTCTCGGCTTTCCAGGATGGGTCCACGCTTGGGCCAGGTCCCACTTGTTGCCATTTGTATCTGCGGATCGTTATTCCCGGCGGCAGCTCACCGCTCGGAATTTGCTGGCCCGGCGAGGTCACCACCCACAGGCATAACAAAAACAAAAAAACCAGTTTCATTCTTTTTGTCAGAGTTGACTGTCTTTGGTCAGTCACAAAAGCCACGACACGGCGACAGAATTCGAAGGGATGGCAGAGCGCAGCCACTGAATTACATAGCCATCATCCTCGTAATGGGATGGTTTGATGAGAACGAGACAGAAGCGACGGTGGCGACCGGTCATACGGAATTCTGTCAGAAGCCCGAACTTAAGCGAGGAAGGTACGCACGCCTGAGGCGTGCGTACCGGCCTAACGCTTCAGCATTTTCCAACCTGACGGCAAGACAGCAGCGGCCAGCGCGATTTTGATGACGTCACCCGGAATGAATTTCAGAACGGTGTCGAACAAAGTGATTGCGGGCGATGTGCGCATTACCAAAGAAAACCATAACCAGCCGCTCAGCATGATGACCAGCGAGCCGATTGCCATTGCCGCCGCCGCCGTCAGGAATTTTCGATCCCAACCGTGTTCAGCGAATGCGCCGGTGATGAATGCCGCGGCCGGAAACGCGATCAAATAACCACCCGTCGGGCCCATCAGGTGAAGCAAACCTCCGTGTGCGCCGGAAAAGAATGGCAAGCCGCTCGCGCCTTCCAGCAAGTAGACAATCATGGTGATGGCGCCCAGCCGCGATCCAAGTAGCGCGCCGGTCAAAAGCACGGCGAACGTCTGTCCGGTGATTGGAATCGCACCAAAGGGAATTACGATTTGCGCAGAGAGCGCTGTGAGCAAACTAAAACCAATTACCAATCCTACCTGACGCACAAAATCGAGCGGCGCCAGGGCGACGCCCAGAAGCGTGTCAGGCTTTGCGATTGAAGCGTTCATGAAATCCTTTCGCGTTCGGTGCGCACGCCTCAGGCGTGCTTCACTCCTAAAGCACGCCGGAGGCGCGCGTACCCTCTTACGGTCGCACGCACAGCACCGGACAGGGAGCGTTTCTGATGATGAATTCGGCCGTATCGGTCAGCTTGGGATCGCCACCGGAGCCGAGCGAAGTTGTAATTGCGACGAGATCGGCCTTATGTCGCGCCGCGTATTCGAGGACTTCTTCGCCAACTCCACCGTGCAGGCGCTTGAACTTGCCACAACTGGCGTCAGACTCTGAAAAGAAGCGTTTAATAGTCGACTGTCCACCATCTGCCGGTTCTTCGTCGCCTTCGTTAAAAACGCACAAGGTTTCGAGGTCCGCTTTGGTTTTTTTGGCGATCGAGGCCGCGACCGGCAGAATCTGTTTTGAGGCTTCGGCGAGATCCGTCACAAAAAGTATTCGCTTGAAACGATCAATGGGCCGGGTCGTGCGCCGAGGCCCGTAGAGTCTCGCGATAATCGTGGGAATCTTTGAATCACGCGCAACCTGCTCGGCGACGCTGCGCCCTAAAAAGAATTGGGCCACGTCCGAACGTCCGTGCGAAGCCATGACGATCAAATCGCATGCGCGCTCCTCAGCCTGACGCATGATTATCTGGGCGGGATCATCTCCGTCCTTCGGTACGATCGTTTCAATCACACGGACTGACGACGAGCCGGTCGGCACGGCCGGAAATTCGTATCGAGATGTTTCCGTGATGTGAGGATCGCCGCCGTGCGCAATGTGAATCGACTGGACGATCGCGTCGTATTGCGCGGCCACCGCCAGGGCCAGCGGAAAAGCGCTGTTGGCGACTGCCGAGAAATCGGTCGGAAAAAGAATCGTACGAATCATGAACGTCAAGCAGTGAGAGCGTTAAGCAGTTACTCACTCACTAACTAAAACCTCTTCTTCTCACTGCTTACGCGCCACGCTGGGATTTTACTTTAGTACTGCGCAGTGGTCTACCTTTAAAGTCAGCGACCCGGGCGTCCCGCCCGTGGAATCACGCACAACCAGCACGGGCCACCTGCCGGCTATCTTTCGGCTCGGATTCGCATTCCGTGGAACGAACGCGCCACGAAAAACAGCGAAATCAGAAAGAAGACGGCGGCCAGTATCTGGGTGAACCTGCTTCCTTGCTGACGGGTCAGACTGACAGCCAGTTCGACGGCCAGTAACCCGAACAACGTGGTGAACTTGATCACCGGATTCATCGCGACGGAAGAAGTATCTTTAAAGGGGTCGCCGACCGTATCGCCTATGACTGTGGCATCGTGCAGCGGCGTGCCCTTCTGCTTCAAATCGACTTCGACAACTTTCTTAGCGTTGTCCCAGGCGCCGCCGGCATTGGCCATGAAGATCGCCTGATAAAGTCCGAAGATGGCAATCGAAATCAGATAGCCGATGAAGAAGAAGGGCTCGAGGAAAGCGAAAGCCAGGGTCGAGAAGAAGACGCCCAGAAAGATATTGAACATGCCCTTCTGGGCGTACTTGGTACAAATCTCGACGACTTTCTTGCTGTCCGTAACCGACGCTTTTTCGACGCCTTCCAGCTTGATGTTGGCTTTGATGAATTCAACTGCGCGGTACGCGCCGGTGGTGACTGCCTGGATCGAGGCGCCCGTGAACCAATAGATCACCGCACCGCCCATAATCAGTCCCAGCACGAAGGGCGCGTGCAGCAGCGAAAGGCTCTCGGTGTTTTTGGTTAATCCTTCCGTCAGGGCCATGATGATCGAGAAGATCATCGTGGTGGCGCCGACCACGGCGGTGCCGATGAGCACTGGTTTGGCTGTCGCTTTGAAAGTGTTTCCGGCGCCGTCGTTCTCTTCAAGCAAATGCTTCGCGCGCTCGAAAGCGACCGTCATGTTGTATTCGCTCTTGAGCTCTTCAACGATGTTCGGCTCCTGCTCAATCAGCGACAGCTCATAAACGGATTGTGCGTTGTCGGTGACCGGGCCATAGGAATCGACGGCGATCGTAACAGGGCCCATGCCGAGGAACCCGAAAGCGACGAGACCGAAACCAAAAACTGGCGCAATATGAATAGTAGCGGTAGAAACCATCAAAGCGTCCAGTCCCAGCGTGCTGATGATGAACGCTATGCCCATTAAACCGAGAATGCTGATTCCAAGCCAGTAAGCCGAAAAATTTCCCGCGACAAGACCTGACAGGATACCCAGCGAGGCGCCGCCCTCTTCGGCGGACTTCACGACTTCCTGCACGTGACGCGATTCGGTTGAGGTGAAAACTTTGACGAGCTCGGGAATGACCGCGCCGGCCAGTGTGCCGCAAGAAATAATCGTGGCGAGTTTCCACCAAAGCGTGCTGTCGCCGCTCAGAACCGGAATCATCAGGTATGACACGACGTACGTGAGCAGGATCGAAACGATCGACGTAATCCAAACCAGGGAAGTCAGCGGCGCTTCGAAATTCATCTCGCCGGCGTTTCCGTACCGCGCTTTGGCGATGGCGCCGTTAACGAAATACGAAACCGCGCTGGAGATGAGCATCATGATGCGCATCACGAAAATCCAGACGAGCAATTGAATCTGAACTGTGGGACTTGGTACTGCCAGCAGGATGAAAGTGATCAGGGCGACGCCAGTGACGCCATAGGTTTCAAACCCATCAGCGCTGGGACCGACTGAGTCGCCGGCGTTGTCACCAGTGCAGTCCGCAATCACGCCCGGGTTGCGCGCATCGTCTTCCTTAATCTTGAAGACGATCTTCATCAGGTCTGAGCCGATGTCGGCAATCTTGGTGAAGATGCCACCGGCGATACGCAGCGCGGCGGCGCCGAGCGACTCACCAATGGCGAAACCGATGAAGCAGGGACCGGCGTACTCGCCCGGAATAAACAGCAGAATGAAGAGCATAATCAGCAGCTCGACGCTGATCAGCAGCATGCCAATGCTCATTCCGGCTTTTAGCGGGATTGCAGAGATCGGATAGGGCTTCCCTTCCAAACCGGCAAACGCGGTTCGCGAATTCGCAAAAGTATTGACGCGAATGCCGAACCAGGCGACGCCATAACTGCCGGCGATGCCGATCAGACTGAACAGCAAAATCATCGGCACCGTCAGCGCCACCGGATGTCCCGGTACTGGCCGCAAGATGCCAAAGTACGCAACTACGATGATCGCGATGAAGATCCAGAGGAGCATGATGAACTTGCCCTGCGTGATCAGGTACGTCTTGCAGGTTTCGTAAATCAGTTCCGAGATTTCCTTCATCGAGCGGTGTACCGGCAGGTTCTTCAACTGCATGTAAATCGCGAGCCCGAACAGCAACCCGAGAAAACAAAACACGATACCGACGAGCAGCAGTCTGTGGCCGTCGATTCCGAAGAAAGTGACCTGAGACAGATCAGGCAGCTTTAGCGCGGCCTCGCCGCCTTCGGCTGCGAACACCGCTGGAGCGCCGATCGCGGCGCCGGCCAACACCAATAAAATTATAAATACACGGCGGCCGTTAAACATCTTCTGGCCCGCGACAAAGTTCGACGTTAAATTCACTATTAAGAGAATCCTTTCAGTTGCTTCTTTAAGAGGGAAATAATGCCCGTTTGAAAAGCCGGTTATTATCACTGATTTTAGAGGGAACTGTCCAACCGCGGGAGCCGCGGGTACTGATTCGGTTTGGATTGAAAATGAATCACCGCAGGCGATGCACTGACCTATTCAGCAAGGGCCGTTAGGCCCGAAATATTTGTAGAGCGAACGTAAGTTTGGATCCTGAGGCCCGTAGGGCCGACATTTTTTCTTCATCTGGTCATGACAATTTATGATCGTACCTTCGGCCGTTTTGTTTCGACTATCTGGCGCGGCTTTGCCTCAAAAGTGGTCTCCGTCAAATCCAATAGGGGCTTCGTCGACCGTTCGACGGTTACAGAACCGCGAGCGATAGCGAGCGGGATCAGGGTGCAACTTAGAAGGTCAGGTTTTTCTCAGGCTTTTCAACGCCGCTCGCCCTGGTTATCCTTTATTCCGCTCGCTATCGCTTGCGGTTCCGTAACGCCGCTCATGCATTTGGCCAGACGTAAAGTGTTTTGGGGCAAAGCTGCCTGGCGCCGTGATGATGTCGGCCCTAAAGGGCCTTAAGCATTTCTTGCTACTCCGCTTCTACAAATATCTCGGCCCTGACGGGCCTTGCTGCCAGGAACCGGACTGCTTCTATTTGGATTGAAAATGAACCAGTACCGAACCGCGCTGGTGGCCTATATTTCACAGATTGGATCTGTTGGAGAGGTCGATTGAAAATAACCGGCAGAGACTTGATCCCGATAAATCGGTTCCACCCACGATCCCCTCAGATTAAATCCCGTGTCTCAGGCTTTAGCCATGGCCGCCTGTCCAGTTAGCTCGGTTCGCTTACGGCCGCCGATCCATCTTCGAATCGAATCAACCAAGACGATTACGGCCGCGGTCATGATCAGCGCAGTCAGCGAAGTGTTGATGTAACCCTGCGTCAGGGTCTCCGGGTTAAGCGTCTGCGGCCAGAAGATGTCCCGGATGGATTGATATCCGGCTACCAGCGTCGTGGTGGCGACGAATGAAAGCGGCACGATCGTGACCCAACTGTAACGGGCTTTACCCAGGTTAATGATTACCGTTGTCGCGACACACAATGCAACGGCCGCTAATAATTGGTTAGCGATTCCGAACATGGGCCAGATCGTTGAGATCGATCCACTCCAGATAAACGCCGCCCATGCCGCGACGACGACGGCGCTGGTCGCAATCGAGCCGGGCAGCCAGTTCGGCTCTTCCAATTTTCGATACACCCGTCCCCCAAATTCGCCCAACAGGAAGCGCGCGACGCGCGTGCCGGTGTCGATCGTGGTGAGAATGAAGAGCGCTTCGAACATGATCGCAAAGTGATACCAGTACTTCATCAGTCCGCGCAGCCCGGGGATACCGTCAAAAATCTTCGCAATGCCCAGGGCGAGTGTCACCGCGCCGCCGGTGCGGCCGCGCAAATTCTTCTCGCCTGATTCCTGTTGCAATCGATCGATTTCCTGTGGCTGAAGGTTAAAGCCCGGCGAGGTATGATCGTCGATCATGCGCACGTACTTCGCTTTTTGGGCGTCCGTTGTCTGCTGCGTATTGATGGCAAAATAATCGCCGGGAAACAACGAGGTCGCGGCGATCAGGGCCACGACACCGACGATTCCTTCCATCAACATGCTGCCGTAACCAATCATGCGCGCATCAGTTTCCTTCGCGATCATTTTTGGCGTCGTGCCTGAAGAGATCAGAGAGTGAAACCCGCTGATCGCGCCGCATGCAATCGTGATGAAAACGAACGGATAGACTTTGCCGGGAACGACTGGCCCGCCGCCAGAGACAAATGGCGTGATGGCGGGCATCTGTAAATTCGGATGGACGAGAATCACCCCCACGATTAAAACCGCGACCGTGCCAATCTTGAGATAAGATGAAAGGTAATCGCGCGGGCACAGGAGCATCCACACCGGAAGCACCGACGCGATAAATCCGTACCCGGCCATCAACAGAGTGACCTTGTGTGGCGACAGGGTGAAGGCCGAGGCCCAGGATGAATCGGCTACGCGCCCGCCAATGTAGACCGCAAACAGTAATCCGATGACGCCGATGATGGTCGCTTCCGTAATCTTTCCTTTCCGGAAGCGATACATGTAAAGCCCCATGAACAGCGCGAGGGGAATGGTGAAACCGACCGTAAATGTTCCCCAGGGCGATTCGGCCAGGGCATTTACCACCACGAGTCCAAGACCAGCGAGGGCGATGATGACAATGAAGAGAATCGCTATTCCCGCAACAAATCCGGAAAGGCCGCTAATCTCTGTACGCGCGATTTCCGCCAGCGATTTTCCTTTGCGACGGATGCTGGCGACGAGAATCATGAAGTCATGCACGGCGCCGCCGAGACATACTCCAATCACCAGCCAGAGCAACCCCGGCAGAAATCCAAACTGGGCTGCCAGTACCGGTCCAATCAATGGCCCGGCGCCTGAGATGGCTGCGAAATGATGGCCAAACAAAACCCATTTGTTCGTCGAGTAATAGTTATGCCCGTCGTACATTGTTTGTGACGGCACCGGTTGCGAATCGTTGAG
>DATISD010000074.1:0-2781 GCA_035469005.1 Pyrinomonadaceae bacterium
AGTTGCCACTCCAGTATCGTCTGGCGGCCACCTGGGGATCGCATGAAGGGTCGCTGCTGCTTTGGACCTTCATGTTGACGGTATGGATGGTCGCGGTGACTTTATTCAGCAATCACCTGCCGAGCGAAATGGTCGCCCGCGTGCTTTCCGTGATGGCTATGATCAGCACCGGCTTCCTGCTGTTCATGCTGCTGACCTCGAATCCGTTTCAGCGCCTATTTCCGATTCCTCCGGACGGTCGCGATCTCAATCCCCTGCTCCAGGATCCGGCGATGGTGGCGCATCCGCCCATGCTCTACATGGGTTACGTCGGATTCAGTGTCGCGTTTGCATTCGCGATTTCCGCCTTAATCGGCGGAAAACTGGACGCCACCTGGGCGCGCTGGTCAAGACCCTGGACGACGATTGCCTGGATGTTTCTCACCTGCGGCATCGCATTGGGCAGTTTCTGGGCTTACTACGAACTTGGCTGGGGCGGCTGGTGGTTCTGGGACCCGGTTGAGAATGCTTCGTTTATGCCGTGGTTGGTCGGCACGGCGCTGATTCACTCGCTCGCGGTTACTGAGAAGCGCGGCGGCTTTAAGAGTTGGACAGTGCTCATGGCCATCGCGGCCTTCTCCTTGAGCCTGCTGGGAACGTTCCTGGTTCGCTCTGGAGTGTTGACCTCGGTGCATGCGTTTGCCAGTGATCCGAAGCGCGGCATTTTCATTCTCGCGTTCCTGCTGGTAGTTATCGGCGGTTCGCTGATCCTTTACGCGTGGCGAGCAAAACAGGTCGGCCTGGGTTCGAAGTTCGAGATTCTCTCACGCGAATCGCTGCTGCTGACGAACAACGTGTTGCTGATTGTCGCCGCTGGATCAGTTCTGCTCGGCACCTTGTATCCGCTGTTCATCGATGTTCTGAATCTCGGCAAACTGTCCGTCGGCCCGCCGTACTTCAATACGGTCTTTGTGCCACTGATGGCGCCGGCGGCGTTCCTTATCGGGGTTGGACCAATCGCCAGATGGAAACACGCAAAGCTGCCTGAGCTGGCAGTGCGACTGAAATGGGCCTTCGCCCTCAGTCTGATAATGGCGGTCATTCTGCCTTTCGTAATTGGCGGTTGGAAATGGCGAGCCAGCTTCGGATTGCTGCTGGCTATTTGGATCGTAGCCACGTCGCTGCAAAACATCTTCAGCCGGCTCAAGAGCCAGTCCGGTGCCTCGAACTTCTTTGCGCGTCTGGCTGCACCGTCGCGGTCCTATTACGGAATGCACCTGGCCCACATTGGGGTCGCAGTCTTCATCGCCGGCGTGACCGTGGTGACAAGTTACCAGAGCGAACGCGACGTGAAGATGAATCTCGGCGACACCGTTACCGTGGGCGGTTATCAATTTCAGTTGCAGAAGCTCGAGCAGGTTCAGGGACCCAATTATCAGGGCGTCCGCGCCGACATTGAAGTGGCAAAAGTCGGCGCCCCACCGTTCGCCGTGATGCACCCGGAGAAGCGCCAATTCACCGCGGCCCAGAGCGTTACTTCTGAAACAGCAATCGATCGCAGCATCCTTCGCGATCTTTATCTTTCCCTCGGCGACGAAGTTGAAGGTGGCGCATGGACCGTACGCGTCTATCACAAGCCGCTCGTGAATTGGATCTGGGGCGGCGCCTTGCTGATGGCCATCGGCGGAGCATTCGCTGTCACCGATCGCCGTTATGCTCTGGCCAAAAAACAGGTCCACGAAGCCAAAAAGAAATCCGAACCGGTCGCCAAGGTTGTGACGACCGCTGCATCTTCGGCGGTGGAGTAGCCAATGAACAAGTACTTGTTAATTCCGTTGGTGCTGTTCATCGGCCTGGCCGCGTTCTTACTCGTCGGTCTTAATCGCGATCCTCGCGAGTTGCCTTCTCCGCTAATCAACAAGACGGCGCCTGACTTTCAGCTGCAACAATTAAAAGAGCCGGCAAAGACTCTGTCCGCAAAAGACCTGCGCGGTAAGGTTTGGTTGCTGAATTTCTGGGGCACATGGTGTATCGCCTGCCGTGAGGAGCATCCACGGTTAATTGAATATGCGAAAACAAAAGCCGTTCCGATTTATGGCGTGGACTACAAGTATGCGAATGACTCAACCGATGAGCGCGCCGCCGCGATTCAATTTCTGGCTGAGGTCGGCAATCCCTACACGGCGACCGTTTATGATCCGGAAGGTCGCACGTCGATTGACTACGGAGTGTATGGCGCGCCTGAGAGTTATCTGATCGATAAGAACGGCGTGGTTCGCTTTAAGCAGATTGGCCCCATCACAGACGAGGTGTGGAACAATAAGATTGTGCCGTTGGCCAGGCAATTGAACCAATGAATTCTAAGAGCCAAATTACAGGCGAGCTTTTCTCTGTGGAACCCTGTGCTATGTCTGTGCCTCTGTGGTGTCGCTTCTCGCACCGTATTTCACCACAGAGGCATAGAGATCCACAGAGTTTCACGGAGAATTTCGTGAGGACATTTCTAAGACGGGCCGGTTTTGTTTTCGTCATGGTTTGCAGCCTGCTGCTCTCGGCTTCCGGTTTCGCGCTCGCCAAAGAGGCGCAGCCCAACGAAGATCCGAAAATCGAGCAGCGCATGAAGACGCTGACTGAACAGTTGCGTTGCCTCGTCTGTCAAAACGAGACTCTCGCTGACTCGCGCGCCGATTTAGCCGAGGATCTGCGCAAACAGATTCGCGAACAGATCAAGGCGGGTAAGAGCGATCAGGAAATTATCGCTTTTCTGACCGACCGCTACGGTGATTTCGTTTTGTATAAGCC
>DATISD010000075.1:0-8375 GCA_035469005.1 Pyrinomonadaceae bacterium
AATCGCTACCCGGATCTCATCGTCCCAATCAAGATCATCCGGCGCAAAGGTGACGAGACCGAATTCTTCCGCCGCTTCCGTATCGAACACGCCGTCGTGTGCAAACGCTTCAGATGCCTTCTTCGGCTCAGCAAGAAACCGGGACTCAAGGCGGGTCAACCCATTGCTCATCGGAAAAGCTCCCGGATTTAATTCGCTTAGAGCGATCTCAACTGTTTCGTCTGTATTGTTCAGCATGTAACTGCGATCAGCGGCGAGCAGTAATTCAAACAAGTTGCCGGCGAAACAACTGCCCGGCTCAACGATCGCAAAGAAACTCTTGGCCGTCAGATCGAGGCGACGCAGCGTGCGGGCCATCTGCAGGATGATTTCGCGAACCAGCCAATGGTCGCGGTTCGCGGCCAATTCCGCGTCTCTGTCCAAAACATTCTGAATATCGCCTTCGGTGCGAACACAGACCAGCCCGATCTCGGATTCGTTTACTCGTAGGTGCAATAGAGCGTCATCAAGTTCTCGATACGCGCGGAGCGGCCAGTAGTCATCACCCATCTGCTGAATTTCTGATGAACTCTTTTGCGGCATGCACTCGGGTCCGAGGATGGTCAGATCGGCATATCGCTTATCGCGATGAAATTTCAACGTTACGTTTTTGTAATTGCGTGAGTCGCTGATGGTTTCAACTTCAAGCGGATTCAACCTGATTCCGCTCTTTTCCCCTCCCCCTGGGAGGGGAATAAAAGGGGAGGGTTTAGCGGCCTCAAGCCCTCTCCCCTGACCCCTCTCCCAGGAGGGAGAGGGGAGGTCTGAGCGCCCATTAACAATTTGCGCCACCCGCTCATCAACCGCTTCCTGAAACTTGCTCGTCGTAAACGTATCGTCGATTAGTCCCCATTCTTTCGCGCGTTTGCCTTTCAATCCTTCAGCCAGCGTCGAGAACACGTCCGCACGATCGCGGCGCACTTTTCTCTTATCAACCAGTCGCGTCAAACCGCCGGTGCCAGGAAGCACACCGAGCAGGGGGACTTCGGGCAGCGAGACCGCCGAATTGCCATCATCAACCAGATAGATTTCATCGCACGCGATCGCCAGTTCATAACCGCCACCTGACGCGGTGCCATTCAGCGCCGCGAGATAGCGCCGGCCGGAATGGTGCGAATCGTCTTCAATCGCGCAACGGGTCTCGTTAGTGAACTTGCAAAAGTTAACCTTGAACGCATGCGACGACGTGCCGAGCATGTAAATGTTCGCACCCGCGCAAAAAATCCGCGGTTTCAAACTGGTGACGACGACCGCCCGAACTCCGGGATGCTCGAATCGAATCCTTTGAATCGCATCGGCCAGTTCAATGTCCACACCCAGGTCATACGAATTCAGTTTCAGCTTATAGCCGTCAGCCAGGGTCTCGTCTTCCTGAACGTCCATCGAGAGCCTGGCCACTGCGCCCTCGACTAGAAGTTTCCAGTGTTTGTATTGATCGGGTGAAGTTTGGAAATTAATCATTTTGTCAGAAGCGGCCTGCGGGGGGATTCGTATCGTTCGAACGTTCGTTCGGAAATGGCGATAGTAAAGGAGGGACAGCGAAGAGATCAAGTGGGGGGCTGATTGGGTCATGGGGTCAGTACCCGGAGCGATAGCGACCGGGTCGCAGCTGATTAGCAATCTCCAGGATTGTTACCCGGTCGCTATTGCTCCCGGTACTGACCCCATCTGCAAATTGGCGGAGGCGTGTAGGAATCGAACCTACCTGAGCCTGCTCTCGCAGTCTCACTAACGGTTTTGAAGACCGCGCCATTCACCAGAACAGATGCGCCTCCGATTTTTTAGCAAGTACTGACTACCAGAGCGTAGAGAGTACTTTGTCACACTATTTAAGCGCAAACAGATTTCCTGCAGCGATCGCATGCTACCATTTCTCGTCGCTCACTTTCGTCAGCGGTCTGCAATGAAAGACTGGATTGCTCTCAACATGACTCCCGGCGTTGGGCCACGTGTCACTGCCCGCCTGCTGGAACACTTCGGATCAGCGGAAGCGATTTTCGACGCACCTCGTCGCGAGCTTGCGTTGCTACGACTGACGCCAGAGTCGATCGAAAGCATCGCTACCCGCGAGTTGTACAACCGGGCCGATGCTGAAATCGGAAAAGTGCGGCAGCTCGGCGGCGAGATTCTGGTGCTCGATGATGGAGTCTATCCGCCCCTGCTGCGCGAGACCTACGATCCTCCGGTGGTGCTCTACGTGAAAGGTGGGTGGTCGGAATGTTTAGACCGGCCTTGCATCGCGATTGTCGGATCGCGTCGTTGTTCGACCTATGGTCAGAACGCGGCGTTGATGCTATCGCGCGAGTTGGCCCAGCGCGGCGTCACTATCATTTCCGGTTTAGCGCGCGGCATCGATGCGGCGGCGCACCGCGGGGCGCTCGAAGCGGGCGGACGTACTGTCGCGGTGATGGGAACCGGTCTGGACCAGGTTTATCCGCGCGATCATAAGAAACTGGCGGATGAGATTTTGAAGCACAATGGCGCGCTGGTTACCCAGTTTCCCCTGGGCACGCCGCCCGTCTCGGAAAACTTTCCTTATCGCAATCGCGTGATCAGTGGACTGAGTCTGGGAACCGTCGTCGTCGAAGCCGCAGAGAATTCCGGCTCGCTGATCACCGCGCGTCTGGCGATGGAGCAAAACCGCGAAGTGTTTGCCGTGCCGGGCAACATCACTTCACGAAATTCCTTCGGCACTAACTATCTAATCAAAGGCGCTGGAGCCAAGCTGGTCCAGCAGTGGCAGGATGTGGCCAGTGAACTGCCAGCTGAGATTGCCGCGCAACTGTTGCCACCGCCGAGCAGGAAAAAGAAAAAAAGCGAGCTGGTCGATCAACTCCAACTCACCCCGTCAGATTTGAATGAACACGAGCGCGCCATATTCAAGCTACTGACAACCGACACACCAAACCAAATTGATGCGCTGGCAGAATCGACCAGGCTTTCAATCACTCAACTCACCGCCGCGTTGCTGACGCTGGAAATGCGCGAACTGATTCGCGCACTGCCGGGGAAATGCTTTGTCCGCAGGATGTGAATTTTGAGTTAAAGTCCGTTCCACTCGCAAATCGCTGTCTCGAGATCTAACCAAATGGCCGCTTTAAATACTCTTTGTTAACACCCAGAACCGTTCCCGAATTTGGGGCAATGAACGCCTCGGCCAAATCGCCTTTCTTGAATTGGTAGTACTGCTCTTCGCTAACGGTAATCTTCTTGCCCCCAACCTGGATCCAAAACCTGTAGGATGCCGGCCCTTCGACCCCGTCGCTGTCCTTGCTGCGCGAGACGTCGATGTTTTGCGCTTCAACCGCAGTACTGGTTCATGAAGGGCCAGTAGGCCCGAAATATTTGTAGCACGAGGGTAAATTTTGGAATCCGGAGGCCCGTAGGGCCGACATCTTTTCTTCATCTGCTCATAACATTTTAAGGCCGTGCCCTTCGGCCGTTTTTGTTTCGACTGCCTGGCACCGTCGCAAATCACCAGTAAAAAAGCAACTTATTCGTTTTGCAAGAATGAGCAGTTTGACGTTGAGGGCACTCTTAGTGTTATTTTCAAGGCCGCTCAAAACTCTTTAGCATTTGCGTTGGAAGCAACCCACAGGCAGCGAAGTGTCATCAGTGCGTGACCGGATTTGAGAAGGAATGGCAAAGAATCTCGTAATAGTCGAATCGCCAGCCAAGGCGAAAACGATCAATAAATATCTCGGCAAGGACTTCGTCGTGAAGGCCTCGATCGGGCATATCAAGGATCTGCCTTCGAAAGGTCTGGGCGTCGATGTGCAGAACAACTTCGAGCCGGAATACGAAATCATTCCTGACTCAAAGAAGCGCAATAATAAAAAGATCGTTGCCGATCTGAAGAAGACGGCCAAAGAAGCCGATGCCATTTATCTCGCCGCCGACCCTGATCGTGAAGGCGAAGCCATCTGCCAACATCTCGCTGAAGAAATCGTCCCGAAGAAACCGGCCAAGCCTGCGTTTCGCGTGATGTTCAATGAAATTACCAAGCGCGCCGTGCAGGAAGCGTTCGAACATCCGAAGCAGATTGACGGAAATCTGGTTGACGCACAACAGGCGCGGCGCGTGCTCGACCGTCTGGTCGGTTACAAAGTTTCGCCGTTGCTCTGCCGCACGATCGGCGGGCGTCTGAGCGCGGGCCGGGTGCAATCGGTCGCGCTGCGCATGGTCGTCGAGCGCGAGCGCGAGATCGAGGCGTTTATCAAAACTGAATACTGGACGATCGCCGCAAACCTCTCGGGCGATCACCCGCCGGCATTTGACGCGCGGTTGCTGAAGGTTGGCGACCAGACAGTCAAGACGAGCGGCTTCGATCAGGCTCTCAAAAAGTCTGAAATTCTGATCGGCACTGATGCGCAAGCCAGCGACATCGTCGCCGAAGCGAAAAGCCAGACATTCGTCGTCGATGAAGTCACCACCAAAGAGCGCAAGCGCAATCCAGTCCCGCCCTTCATCACCTCGAAGTTGCAGCAGGAAGCTTCGCGCAAACTCGGCTTTCCGGTGAAGCGCACGATGATGATCGCGCAACACCTCTATGAAGGTGTCGAGATTGGCGAAGAAGGTCCGGCGGGTTTAATCACTTACATGCGTACCGACTCGACGCGCGTAGGCGAGGCGGCGCTGGGCGAAGTGCGCGGGTTCATCAATCAGCAGTACGGCGCCAATTATCTTCCTGAAAAAGCAGTTCATTACCGTTCGAAGAAAGACGCGCAGGATGCGCACGAGGCCATTCGTCCCACGGACGTAACGCGCACTCCGGATTCGTTGGCGAAATATTTGAAGCCGGAAGAGCTGAAACTCTATCGATTGATTTGGCAAAGGTTTGTAGCCTCGCAAATGACACCGGCCGTTTTTGATCAAACCACCATCGACATAAGAGCGGGCCGCTTCGTATTTCGCGCCACGGGATCGGTGCAGAAATTCGATGGCTTTCTGAAGATTTATCAGGAGGGCCGCGACGAGGCAGTGGCCGACGAAGAGGAAGCCGAACGGACGCTGCCGCTGGTAACCAAAGGCGAGACGCTGGCGCTTAATAAAATCGATCCTGAGCAGCATTTCACTGAACCGCCGCCGCGCTTCACCGAAGCCACCCTCGTCAAGGCTCTGGAAGAAAAAGGCATCGGCCGGCCGTCAACCTACGCCGCGATCATGACCGTGATTCAGGACCGCGAGTACGTCGAAAAGAGAGAAGGGCGTTTCCATCCCACCGCCCTGGGCAAAACCGTCAACGATGTTTTGATCGAGGGCGGATTTGACGATCTCTTCAACGAGACGTACACCGCACGGATGGAGCACGAGCTGGACGAAATCGAAGAAGGCAAACTGAAATGGACCGACGCGCTGCATGAATTCTACGGCAAGTTCAAAGATGACCTGGCGACATTCACGAAATATGCGAAGGACATTAAAGAGAAAGAGACACCGACCGACGAAGTTTGTCTGAAGTGCAACACGCCGGGCATGGTGCAGAAGCTGGGCCGGTTTGGAAAGTATCTTAAGTGTAATAACTGCGGCGCGACCCGAGATGCCGAGCCGGTCGCGGTTGATGGCGGTGCTTCAACCGAGGGTTCTGCTGACGGCGAAGAAGAGATCGAAGCTTGCGAGTTGTGCGGCAAGCAAATGCAGCTCAAGCGCGGCCGGTTCGGACCATTCTACGGTTGCTCCGGCTATCCTGAGTGCCGCAACATTCGCAAGATTTCCAAGAGTGGCAAGGTCAACGCTCCTCCCGTGCCAATTGACGAGAAGTGTCCCGTCGACAACGCGCAGCTGGTGAAGCGGCAGGGCCGCTTCGGCGAGTTCATCTCGTGCTCGAATTATCCGAAGTGCAAGTACATCAAGCAGGAAACTACCGGCGTTAAATGTCCGCGTCCTGGCTGTGGCGGAGAGATCGTCGTGAAAAAATCGCGTCGGGGAAAACTCTTCTACGGCTGCGCGAACTATCCGAAATGCGAAACGGTTTACTGGGACAAGCCGGTTCAGGAAAAGTGTCCACAATGCGGCAAGCCGTTTCTGCTGGAGAAGACCACTAAGAAAGGCACTACTCGCCGGTGCGCGGATGAAGAGTGCGGATATAAGAGTGACTTGTTGCCTCCTCCCGCATCTGAACCTGCCGCACAGGGAAAGCGCGTTTAAGCTGGGAGGCGGACATAAGTTCGGAGTTCCGCCTTTAGGCGGCGTTTCAGACGTCCCACCTCTTGCCATAATCCAGAATTGGATAATCTCTCCAGATCTTCGCAGCCCGTTCACGTCCTACACTCTCTACAAAAGCGGCTGCACTCGACCAAATCCAATCCTGCCACTTCTCTACAAGGGCATAGATTTTTGTGGCGTGCCGCTTACAGGCATCGAGTAGTTTTTCTTCGCACTCTGTTAGGCGGTCCGTGCTCTTGCCAACAATTTGCGCGTGTTCGAAGCAAGCGGCAGTTATTAAGTATTGGGAGGAAAAGCCCATCGCCCAATGCGGAGGCGAATGACAAGGCAGGTTTCGCAGGCGTCGATACTCATTAACTCGTGCCCGCTCTTCGCGAGTCATGCGGCGATAATCGTACATGGGAGATTTCGCTTTCCAATTCGAAGCCGCCTAAAGGCGGAACTCCAAACCTATCTCAGCATCCGCTCAATCACTCCGTAACTCGCCTGCAGCGCTTCGCTTAACTTCTCAGCCTGACTGCCCCCGCCTTCGGCCATGTCGGCTTTGCCGCCACCGCGACCGCCGATAATTGGTGCGAGTTCTTTGATCACCTGGCCGGCGGGTACTCGTTTTGTAAGATCGTCAGACGTCCGCACAATGAGGGAAGCCTTGCCGTCGTTCGTGCGGCCAAGCACTACGACGCCTGATTTAATTCGCGCCAGCAGAGTATCGGAGAGCTGCCGCATGCCAGCAGCGTCAAGACCGGTGGCCTCTTTGGCAAGCACTTTGACCCCGGCGATTTCGCGTGCTTCATCGCCATTTGAAGCTGCTGAACCGATCGCGCCGCTGGCAATCTTCAGTTTTAGTTCTTCTGCTTCGCGGCGCGCTTTCTTCAGTTCGTCCTGCAACTTTCCGATGACCTTCGGTAGTTCCGCGCGCGACGTGCGCAGATTCGCCGCCGCTTCATCAATCAACTTTTCGTCTTCGCGAAAACGTTCGTAGGCGTCGAAGCCGGTGATCGCGCGAATGCGGCGCACGCCCGAAGCAATCGATTCGTCGCTGGTAATTTTGAAGACGCCGATGTCGCCGGTCGCCCGCACGTGCGTGCCACCGCAAAGCTCTTTGGAAAATCCGGGAACGGTGAGCACCCGCATCATGCCCGAGTATTTTTCTCCAAATAGCGCCATCGCTCCGGCGCGAATTGCTTCTTCGACCGGCATTATGTCGGTATCGACCTTCACGTTGCGCAGAACTTGTTCGTTGACCAGCCGCTCGACTTCTTTGATCTCTTCGTCAGTCATCGGCTGAAAATGATTGAAGTCAAAGCGCAGGTAATTCGGCGCCACAACCGATCCGGCTTGCTTCACGTGTCCGCCCAGCACTTCGCGCAGAGCCGCATGCACCAGGTGCGTCGCGGTGTGATTACGCCGGGTAGCGTCGCGCTTCTCAACGTCGACTTCGGCCGTGACAGTGTCACCGACAGTGATTGCGCCTTTCTCCACTTTGACCTTGTGAACGATCAAGCCCTGGGCAGGCGAGTGAGTATCGGTGACCGACGCAATCAGGGGCGCCAGCCCGGCCGTGGTGGAAGGCTCAGTGATTGTGCCCACATCGCCGACTTGTCCACCGGACTCAGCGTAGAACGGAGTTTGATCGAGAATGACTTCGCCTTCCTCGCCTTCATTCAGCGCCTGGACTTCTTCATCGCGAATTAGGGACAGAACTTTTCCGTCATCGACTCGAGTTGTCTCGTAGCCGCGAAACAGGGATTGAATTCGACTGGCAACCTGAGCATAGATCGGCTTCGTCCTGGCTTTCCCATCGGCCTTCTCGGACGTGCCGGTTTGCTGAAGCTGTTGCAAGGCGGCATCGAACGAGGCATTGAATTGATCCTCGTCGATCATTGAGCCACGTTCTTCGAGACTCACTCGGATCAAATCGCGCGGCGTGCCGAAAGTGTCATACAACCGAGCAAGATCAACGTAAGAGGGGATCTGTCCGGCGCCAGCCTTTGCGAAAATCTCATCGAGCTTTTGCAACCCGACCGTCAACGTCGATCCAAACCTCTCTTCTTCCAGCTTCACCATCCTGGCGATGAACTCGCGATGGGTCTCGAGTTCCGGATAAGCCTCGCCCATTTGATCGACCACGAAATTCGTCACCTGGTGAAAGAACAACCCTCCGAAGCCCA
>DATISD010000076.1:0-4124 GCA_035469005.1 Pyrinomonadaceae bacterium
CGCTTACCCCGACGACGATCTGGTTACAAAGTATCTGAGCGATAACGAAAACATTCCGCAGTCGTTTGTATTCGATCGCAATGGAAATCTGTTGAAGCGCTTTGTCGGCTATAGTTCCAGATCAGGGATGGAGCTCGACACGGTCATCAAGACAGCCGTAGAATCTGCGGCTCGCTGATCCGAAACAACTGATCCGTGAAAAACTGCAAAGTGATTGGTAATGATAAGAGCGACTTGGCTTTAACGAAAATACGATGTTCGAGCCGACTACTTGAAAGATGACGATTCACTTCGAGTTTTGGCCGACGCTGGTCTTCGTGGTGGTAATGGTGTCGTGGGTCACGTTCGCGGCAAGCTTCCTGTTTCTCAAGAAGCCGCCCTCGCCTCCGGATAAAAAGCGCGACCCGTCATCGATATTCGGCGTCGTCTTACAGGGAATAAGTTACCTGATAGTCTGGACGGTTCGGCGCAACTGGTTTACCCCGATTCTTTCGTTGAGCAACTCGATTGAGATTGCTCTGGCAATTCTGACAATGGCCCTGGCAGCCGGCTCGGTCTGGTTTTGCATTTCAGCAATACGCACGCTGGGCCAACAATGGAGCCTGGCGGCGCGCGTGGTGGAAGGACATAAATTGGTCACACAAGGTCCGTACAGTGTCGTGCGAAATCCGATTTATACCGGAATGCTGGGGATGCTCCTGGCGACAGGCTTAGCCGTCAGCCATTGGATTGGCCTCGCATTCGCGCTGGTAGTATTCAGCGTCGGCACCGCCATTCGCGTCCATACTGAGGCGGCACTCTTGCGAGAGACTTTCGGCGAAGAGTTTGAGAATTACGCGCGCAAAGTTCCGGCAGTGATTCCGTACTTAATTTGAAAAAGACTGCCAGCCGACCGTTGCTGGACTAAACAATTGATTGTGAGAAAAGCAAAAATCCTGGCCACAATTGGACCATCATCGCGCGAGCCCGGAGTGCTTGAAGCGATGCTCGCTGCGGGTGTGGGCGGCGTACGCCTCAACATGTCGCACGGCACACAGGACGAGAAGGCTGCTGACATCAAACTCGCGAGGGCGGCGGCGGAAAAAATGAATCGTCCCCTGGCTATTCTGGCCGATCTTGCGGGCCCGAAAATACGCACGCGCACACTCAGGAATCATCAGCCGGTTGAGATAAAGACCGATCAACAATTCATAATTACGACCCGCGAGATCGAAGGCGATTCGACGCAGGTCGCGACGAATTATGATGGTATGCCGCGAGACGTGCACGCCGGCGCGCGCATCCTTTTGGATGACGGCGCGATCGAATTGCGGGTCGAAAGCACGACCGAAACCGATGTCATAACCCACGTAATCAACGGTGGCGTTCTCGGCGAGCGTAAGGGCATCAATCTGCCGGGAGTGATGCTGCCGATTCCTTCTCTGACTGAAAAGGATCGCGACGACTTGCGTTGGGCAGCGGCGCATCACGTCGATTACTTCGCGCTCTCGTTCGTGCGCAGCGGCAAGGATTGCCTTGAAGCGAAAGACTTGATTAAAGATGCCGGAAGCGTGGCGCCGCTGATTGCGAAAATCGAAAAGGCTGAAGCAATTGACCACCTGGAAGAAATCATCGCTGCTGCGGATGGCGTGATGGTCGCCCGCGGAGACCTGGGCGTGGAAACCAGCGTCGAACAGGTGCCCGTTTATCAGAAGCGAATCATTGAACAGGCCAACGAGGCCGGCAAGCTGGTCATCACCGCGACCCAGATGCTGCAGTCAATGGTCGCCAATCCGCGGCCTACGCGTGCCGAAGCCACCGACGTGGCCAACGCAGTTTGGGATGGATCGGACTGCCTGATGCTCTCCGGAGAAACGGCCACCGGAAAATATCCGGTAGCCGCCGTCGCTACCATGTGCCGAATCATTGAAGCCGCGGAGAGTCGACCGCAGAAAGAATCCATCATTAACAAGCTGGTTGGTAAACAGAGCGGGCGAGTGAGCCGCGCGCTGTGCGAAGCGGCGGCCTTTGCCGCCGATGAAATGAACACGCGAATCATCGCGGTTTTTACCGAGTCAGGGCTCATGGCGCGTCGCTTGTCCTCTCTCAGGCCCAATCAGCGGATTATCGCCCTCACCTCGTCGCGCGAAGTCATCAACGAGCTATCCCTAATCTGGGGCGTCGAATCGGTGATGACAGAGCGATCGAACAGCACTGAACAGTTGTTGAAATTCGGTGAGCAAGCGCTCCTCCACGCCGACCTGGTTGATTTGGGAGAGACAACCGTGATTATGGCTGGCAGACTTTCAGGTCTTGGGTTGTCGAGTTCAGTGACGCTTTACACAGTCGAAGGCGATATTCACGAGACGGTGTAGCTGAGCGGCGATAGAGGTCGAGTCCAGAAACAACTCTCCCTCCATTACAGAAGGGGTGGGGCCTAAGCTGCTTGGAAATCTGGGCCGGCCATCAGACCAGCAACCGATAAATCCTCATCCAGTTCGGGCCAGTGAAGTGAAGTTCCACCACCACCAATCTCATACTTAGTCCTTTGATCGGGTGTGGCTGCGCGCAGCAAGGGAAACCAGATTATTGGCACACTGAGGCGACGTCCGTCCGTTAGAGTTACGTGCATCATCTCTTCATCAAAGTCAACGGACTTAGCCAGTGCCGTTGTGGGAACAAAGGCTCTTTGTGATTTTGCGTTACTGCCGACTAAAGTACTCATTCCAAGCCTCCAGGAAAACAGCCTCGTTCTGCTCGACTAGGCATATGGAAGTCTACCGTATCTTGTGAGAATCAGACGGAGCTATTCAGCTCGCAGAACTTGCCCTACACGCTCTTTTTCCTTTTGCTTCTTCTCTTTACGCACCTGCGCTTCGGACATTTGCGGGTCGCGCCAGTTGTCGAGGATGCCAACCTGGTGCACGCATTGGATTGTGCACGTGGGCGCGCACCATTTCTCGGTCTTGTATTCCCGCTTGAAGTCTTCCATCGTGTAATCCTCGAGCGGGATGCCCGGATAACCGCGTTGCTGCGAGCACCAGTGGACTTTGCCTTCTTCGCAGATGTAGAGGTAACGCGAGCCTGAGCGGCAGCGCCATTCGTAAGGTTTGCCTTCGGCGATGCTGTCCTGAAACCAATTGAGGCGCGCGTGATCCTTGTTGCCCAGCTTCTTTACGGCATGGAAGATCTGTTTCTCTTTTCCCGAAAGTGGCTTGAGCGTGCCGTCCTCGTCATGAATTACGCCGACCGTGGTTGAGAAGCCCAACTCAACGGCGCGTTGCGCGACCGCCAGCGCGTCTTCCGGCTGCTTAATTCCGCCGCCAATCACCGAATTGATGTTGATGTGAAAGTCTGCATGTTCGGCGAGGTAACGCAGTTTCTTGTCCAGCACCCGCAGGCTCTTCCGCGACACCTCGTCAGGATTGACGTTATCAATGCTGATTTGCAGGTACTCGAGGCCCGCGTCATTCAGACGCTTGATGCGATCCGGCGTGAAATAATAACCATTCGAAATCAAGCCCGCGATCATTCCGTGCGATCGAATGTGCCGAATGATCTGGTCGAGTTCGGGATGCATCATCGGCTCGCCGCCGGAAATCGTGACGACCGAAGTGCCCAGTTCGGCCAGTTTATCCAGCCGCTTTTTCATTAACTCCAGCGGCACCGGCTTGGAATTGTGATCGTATTCGTTGCAGTAACCGCAGGCCAGATTGCAGCGACGCATCGGAATGATGTGCGCCAGCACGACGTGATTCGTCGACAGTAGCGCGCGCGAAATAAACGCAGCTTCGCGCAGCTTTAACCTGAGAAAAGTAGTCGGCCGTACAGCCATAGGATTTGAGAAGGATAAGTCGAGCGTCGCGTGTGGCGCAAGCCGCGTCAGAAGCCCGCGCGTAAGCAAGGGCGACCTGCGCCGCATACTACCTGGCTCATCGAGGTGCCCGCCCCTAACGGTCGGGCTTCTGACACGTTGGCGCTCTTCTCCTACAAAAGCCGAAGGGCTTCAGTTTCCCGAAGCCCTTCCTATCGAAAGACGAGCGAGCCGAATTTAGCCCTTAACCTTTTTGACGCTGGAATCGAGTTTAAGCTCAAAGATTCCCTTGTCAATCGTCTGGTTTTTCGTCACATTCGTCAGCCGGACG
>DATISD010000077.1:0-2718 GCA_035469005.1 Pyrinomonadaceae bacterium
ACGCTGAACGTCTAAGAGAAGCCGGCTCTGTTGCTGGGACACTTCATTTTCTTTGAATCCATGGGAATCTGCGTTGATCTGTGGTCAATATATTTCCCGGCTGGCCAACGAACTAATTTTGTTGTTTATTATTGACGGCCAAATCGCCGGAGGTTTCTGATGAAGAAGGTCGCCCTTTTTTTTGTTCTGACTCTTTTATGCGCGGCACAGTCATTTGCGCAGCCTGAAGATCTCAAACGCTGGCAACAACAGGCCCGCAGCATCACCATCACTCGCGACAATTGGGGCATCGCGCACGTGCACGGCAAGACTGACGCCGACGCCGTTTTCGGAATGATCTATGCGCAGGCCGAAGATGATTTCAATCGCGTTGAGACAAACTTCATCAATTCAATGGGCCGCCTGGCCGAAGCGGAAGGCGAGCCGGCAATCTGGCGCGACCTGCGGATGAAGATGTTCATCGATCCAGCGGACATGAAAGCCAAATATGAGGCGAGCCCCGCCTGGCTCAAGGCCCTGATGAACGCCTGGGCCGACGGCTTGAACTTTTATTTGGCCAAACATACTGAGGTGAAGCCTCGGGTGATTAGACACTTCGAGCCCTGGATGGCTTTGACCTTTAGTGAAGGCAGCATCGGCGGCGACATCGAGTCAATTAACCTGAACAACTTGCAGGCTTTCTACGGACAGGCGACGCCCAAAAGCATAGCTTCAATCGAAAAGCCGGATGAACTCGCCGAGCCTTCCGGATCGAATGGCATTGCCATCTCGCCGACGAACACGGTGGGGCGGCATGCACTGCTGCTCATCAATCCACACACCTCCTTCTTTTTCAGATCAGAGCTGCAAGTCACCAGCGATGAGGGGTTGAATGCTTATGGCGCCGTCACCTGGGGGCAATTTTTTATCTATCAGGGATTCAACGAGCACTGCGGCTGGATGCATACATCCAGCGCCGTCGATCAAATGGACGAATACCTTGAAACGATCGTGCAGAAGCACGGCCAATACTTTTATAAGTACGGGAACGAAGAACGACCGGTAACGAAATCCGTGATTAAGGTTCCCTACTCGACTCCGACCAGTATGGGCGAACGTACGTTTACGGTGTATCGCACGCAACACGGGCCAATCATCCGCGCGACTGCCGATGGAAAATGGGTGAGCATAAGGCTGATGCAGGAGCCGACGAAGGCCCTGACGCAATCGTTCACGCGCACTAAGTCGACCGACTACAAATCGTTCAAGCAGACGATGGAGCTGCACACGAATTCATCAAACAACACGATCTTTGCCGATTCGTCCGGCAACATTGCTTACTTTCACGGCAACTTCATTCCGCGCCGGGATTCTAAATTCGATTGGACCAAAGCGGTTGATGGAAGCAATCCCGAAACCGACTGGCATGGATTGTTATCGGTGGACGAGAGTCCGAAACTTCTGAATCCCGCGAGTGGCTGGCTTTACAACTCAAACAATTCACCCTGGTCGGCCGCCGGGCCCAGCAGTCCGAAGCAGAGCGACTATCCTAAATACGTCGACAATGGTGTCGAGTCGGCGCGTGGTCTGCACGCGATCAAAGTGCTCGAGTCGAAGAAAGACTTTACCCTTGATTCCCTGGTAACGGCCGCCTATGACAGTTATTTGACGTGGTTTGAAAAGCCGATTCCCGCGCTCGTGAAGGCCTGGGACGAGACGCCTTCATCCAACCCGCTCAAGCAGAAAACAGCTGGGCAAATCGCCGCGTTGCGGAAATGGGATCTGCGCTGGTCGGTTACGTCTGTTCCAACATCACTTGCAGTCTTTTGGGCGGAAGATGCGCAGCGTCGCGTTGCCGCAGACGCGCGACGTGCCGGCTTATCGACTCAGGACTATCTGGTGAACAAAGCTTCAGCTGAACAATTGCTGCAAGCTTTGGCAGCGGCCTCAGGTAAGCTGACGTCGGACTTTGGCGGGTGGCAGGTAGCCTGGGGCGACATCAATCGCTTTCAGCGAATCACTGACGACATGGTTCATCCATTCACTGACATGGGTCCGAGCATTCCCGTGGGCTTCACCTCGGCAATCTGGGGATCACTTGCCTCTTTCGGCGCGCGTTCCTACAACGGCTCGAAGAAGATTTACGGCACCAGCGGCAACAGCTTTGTTGCGGTTGTCGAGTTTGGAAAAAAGATCCGGGCCCGCGCGGTGACTGCTGGTGGTGAAAGTGGTAATCCCTCGTCGCCGCATTTCAACGATCAAGCGAAGCGATACAGCACGGGTGACCTGCGAGAGGTTTACTTCTATCCGGCGCAGCTTAAAGCTCACACTGAGCGGACTTACAATCCGGGTAAGTAGCAATTAGCCGCGGATGAGCGCGGATCAGAACTGGGAAGAGGAAGCCTTCGTCCATGTTGTCTGTGAGCCCAAGTATCTTGCTATCCGTGTAGATCGGCGTTTATCTGCAGCTAATTTCTCTTCATGATCGTTCATCTCATCGACGGGACCTACGAGCTCTTTCGCCATTTCTACGGCCTGCGTCGCTTTCACAAAACCGATCCTCCTTTTGGCGCCGTCTCTGGCGTGCTGCACATGATCGCGAAAATGATCGAGGACGGCGCGACGCACATAGGAGTCGCAACCGACCACATCATCGAATCGTTTCGTAACGAATTGTGGCCAGGATATAAGACCGGTGCGGGCATTGAGCGTGCCCTGCTCGCACAATTTCATCCACTC
>DATISD010000078.1:0-2681 GCA_035469005.1 Pyrinomonadaceae bacterium
GATGGATTATCTCCCAAATCTAACCGATGGTCATTACCTGCCTATCCTGCAAAAAGCAGATTCGATCTACATCATTTCCGGGCAAGGTGCTTACGAAGATCCCAGACGAAGCCGGCAATTGTCTGACATCTTGAAGAGCAAAAACATTCCACACACTTTGGATTTGTGGGGAGCCGACGTGAATCACGACTGGCCCTGGTGGCGCAAGATGCTGCCACTTATTTTGGGGAAGATGGTTGGCTGAAGGTGGGGTCGGTACCGGGAGCGGTAGCGACCGGGTCTCCAATCTGAGGCACGATGAAGCTGGGCTAAGACGGTAACCTGGACTTCGCCTCCTTATGATTAGCCCGGCGGCCCATCGTCGCCCTTCTTACCTTTCTTCTTTGCCGGTTCAGCTTCGCGAGGACGAGTCTGGGCCGGTGTCGCGACGGGCGCTGGTTCCACTTTTTTCGGTGCTTCCGTGTTTGGTTTGAGTTCTGAAGGAACATCACTCCTGGGCGCCGGGACGGTGCTGTCTTCCAATCGCGGCTCCGTTATCGCGCTGGGCGTAGTGGCATTCTCATCAGTCTTCTCAGTCTCTTCATCGGCAGCCATCTGAGCTCGCTCGAGCGCCAGTTCGCGCTGCCGCTGCTTGTACATCTCCTTCATGTCCTCGGGCATGGCCGGCGCCTTGGGAAAGTCTTCCTTCGGCTTGTCTTTCAAAAAGTCGCGCATGAAATCAACAAACATCGGCAGCGCGCCGTGCGCGCCGGTCATATCATTGCCGAGCGGTTTCTTTCGGCCCGGATAACCCAACCATGTGCCGGTGACGTAAGTTGGCGTGTAACCAAGAAACCACACGTCCGTGTGATCGTTTACAGTTCCTGTCTTGCCTGCTAGCGGCACGCCTAGCACGCCTGCTGCTGACCCCGTACCCCCCTGGATTACGCCGCGCATCATTGAGACCATCGTCAGCGCCACGTACTCGCTGAAAACTTTGTAAGTAGTCTTTTCCCATTCCTGCATCACTGCCCCATCACGATCGAGCACTTTGCGAACCATGTGCGGCTCGACCCGAATGCCCTTGTTGGGAAAGGCTGAATACGCCGAGACCATTTGATCGAGCGGCACTTCAGTCGCACCCAGCGCCGACGGCAGGTAAGGAGCCATGGGCACCTTAATGCCAAAGCGACGCACCATCTGCGCGCCGGTTTGGATGCCTACGGTTTGCAGCAGGTGAACGGCAGGAATGTTCATCGATTGGGCCAGTGCCGTCTTCAAAGGCAGATCGCCGTTGCTGGTTGAGCCGTTGTAGTTGTGCGGTTGCCAGCCATTGATGTTAATCGGCGCGCCGCTGACAACGGTGTCAGGCGTCATCCCCCACTCGATTGCCGCGCTGTAAATGAATGGTTTGAAGGCCGAGCCTGTCTGTCGATACGCCTGAACCGCGTTATTAAACTTGTTCGTCAGAAAGTCGTATCCGCCCACCATGGTGACCATCTCACCGGTCTTAGCATTGATCGTCATCATCGAGCCTTGCACGGCTGGAATTTGATTCAATTCAACTTTTAAATGATGAGATTTCTTATCGACCTCCTTAATGATGAATTCGGCCAGATAGCCCGGCTTGAATTCGCTGCGCGGATCTCTCTTGCCCCAGCCCATGTCTGCAGCAGTGACACTAGCGGTGTAATTTCCAAAGCGGATCGTCGCCTCATCGCGGCCCTGATCTACTTTCATTACCAAGCCCATGAGGTAGCGGCCCGGCACGTAATCGTTGCGGTACCAATCAGGATATTTGTAGCCGGCGAGTTCCTGTTGTGTAGGCACACCGCTATTCGATGAAGTCGCAATCGTTTGATAAGACGAGCGCCAGCCACCGTGCGATTTGTCGTACCAACGCAAGCCCGCGCGCACAACTTCGTATGCTTTGCGCTGCGCCGCGACGTTAATGGTCGAGTAAACAGCCAAGCCTGTCTGGGCAACGCGCGTGGTGTATGTGTCTTCCAGATCCTGGCGGATGTATTCAACTGGATAGTCGAAAGCCGGTTCGGTCGCCTGTGGCGACTGATAGTAGGCGGTGTCGGCGAGTTGAATCGGCTTCGCTTTGGCGGCAGCAACTTCGGACTCAGATGCGAAACCGGTCTTGGCCATCTGATCGAGCACCAGGTCGCGTCGCTCCTTCGCCTTGGCAGGATTGGCTGTCGGCGAATATTCACCAGGCGCCTTGGGAATTCCTGCCAGCAAAGCTGCCTCATCGAGCGTCAAATCCTTGGCTTGCTTGCCGAAATATGTCTCGGCGCCGGCTTCGACTCCGTACGCGTTCGCTCCCAGAAAAATGTGGTTCGCGTATAGCTCCATGATTTGGTTCTTGGTGTAATAACGCTCAATTTGCAGCGCGAGAACCCATTCATTCATCTTGCGCTTGAGCGTTTGCTCACGCGTCAGAAAGAGATTCTTGGCGAGCTGTTGCGTCAAGGTGGATCCACCTTCGACCTTATCGCTCGTCAGATTCTTCCAGGTCGCGCCTACGATACGAATTGGATCAATGCCGATGTGATCGTAAAAGCGCGCGTCCTCGACTGCGAGAATCGCATTCTTCATCACGGGCGGAATCTCGTCGTACTTGAGAGGGATGCGTTTTTCGAGCGCGAACTCCCCAATCACCGTTTTGCCGTCGTCGGCGTAAATGCGCGTGACCA
>DATISD010000079.1:0-3467 GCA_035469005.1 Pyrinomonadaceae bacterium
AAAGATCCCTGGACGCCCTGCTGATCCGTCGCTACCGCTCCCGGTACGAATAGCTACTCATATCTCAGCGATTCAATCGGATCCAGCCGAGCGGCTTTCCACGCCGGCCATAACCCGAAAACAATCCCCACCGCGGCCGAGATGCCCACTCCAACACCGATTGCCCAGGGCGGAACATAAGCCGGAAGCGGCGAGTATTTGTTCACCAGGAGGCTGAACAATTCGCCGACGGCCAGTCCCAGAAAGCCACCGATCGCCGTCAGTACCACCGCTTCAATTAAAAACTGCGAAAGGATGTTGCTGCGCGTGGCGCCCACGGCTTTACGCAAACCGATCTCTTTGGTCCGCTCAGTAACTGAAACGAGCATGATGTTCATAACGCCGATGCCGCCAATCATCAGGGCCACAAACGAAATGGCTGTCAGCACCAGGTACGTGGCGCCGGTAAGTTGATTGTAGACATCCAGCAGCGCGTCCTGTGATGAGATGCCGAAATTGTTGGGCGCCCCAGGTGGCACCCGGCGTTGTCTTCGCAATACATCGGTCATTTCGTCGATCGCTGATTTTACGTACGCGCGCGAAACCGGGCGCACAATTATTGCTGAGATAATTTCCGGAAATTCAATATCCGGATAG
The DNA here is from genome assembly GCA_035469005.1 of Pyrinomonadaceae bacterium. Taxonomy (GTDB): domain Bacteria; phylum Acidobacteriota; class Blastocatellia; order Pyrinomonadales; family Pyrinomonadaceae; genus UBA11740. The sequence continues at coordinate 637 of DATISD010000079.1, forward strand.
TATTTTTCAAACGTCGTAATCGGTATATAGATCGTGTTGTCTCGTGATTGCCCCAGAATACTGCCCAACGGTTCCATTACTCCAACGACGTAAAACGGCCGTCCCACAATTTTTATTTCCTTGCCGATCGGATCTTCCGAAACGAAAAGGGCCTTCACAAGGTCCTGACCCAACACACAAATATTAGTGCGCTGCTCGACGTCCAAATCCGTGACATAGCGTCCGCGCGCAACATAGCTTGACGTGGTGAATTCGTGATAGGGCGTCACGCCGATCAGAATTGGCGTGTCGCTTTGCTTGTCGCCGTAACGAGCGGTCTCGTTGATTTTGCGATAGAAGGGGGAGACCCCAACGACCGATGGCGCTTCGCGTCGAATCGCGTCAGCATCTTCGATGGTGAGTTCCTTCCGATGAATTTCTTCCGACGTCGGTTGATGGCCGATGCTGGGATCGAACTTCGTCGCCCAAATCGTGTTGGAACCAAGCGACTCAATCTGGGCGGCGAAAGCTTTGTTCAACCCTTGAATGATAGACACCATGAAGACCACCGTGACCACCCCGACACTGACACCCAGGATGGTGAGCGCGGAGCGCAGCTTGTTCGCGCGCACCGTATCGATCGCCATGAAGGCGGATTCTTTGACGTCAGCGAAGTTCATAATGCATTTCTGTTCCGCCTCTCCCAGCGGGAGAGGGAATTCTACTCTGCTCTTAAAGCCTCAATCGGGTCCAACTTGGCGGCGCGCCACGCCGGCCACAGGCCGCTGATTACGCCGACGATTGATGATACTCCTACTCCCAGCACTGCTGACCAGATGCTGAACAGCAATGGGAAGCCGATGGCCAGGGCGATCAACCAGGCTGTGCCGAACCCTGTCAAAACCCCAAAGGCGCCGCCGATCGCGGTGACCATCACAGCCTCAATCAGAAACTGAGTCATGATGTCTTTGCGCCGCGCGCCGACAGCTTTGCGAATGCCGATTTCCTTCGTTCGTTCCGTAACTGAAACCAGCATGATGTTCATCACCACGATACCGCCCACGACGAGCGAAATCGCTGCCACACCGATCGTCACGAGATAAATATTCGAAGTCGCGCTCGAGTACAGATTCAAAAACACATCATCTGTTTCCAAAGCGAAGCCGTCATCCTCGTCCTTGAAAGTCTTGCCGCGCCGGTTACGCATCACGGCGCGGACCTGGTCTTCTGCAGCCTCTAACTGGTCGGCTGACTGCGTCTGCACAAAAACCACCAGGGCACCAGAGGTATTGAATGCGCCGCGGGCGACATTCAATCCGAAATCCTTTTTGTAAGTAGCGAATGGAATGAAAATTCGTTCGTCGCGCGAGATGCCAAAAATTTTCCCCAGCGGCTGCAACACACCGACGATTCGATAGCGATGCCCGCCGGCCCAAAGGTCCTGGCCCACCGCCTGCTCGGTCGATTCATACGGAAAGAAATTGGTAATGATGTCAGAGCCGACCACGCAGACGCTCTGCCCGGAGTTGCCTTCGGTTTCGCTCCAGAAGCGGCCGGCGTCAATCGCTACAGCATCGATGTCGAACATCGCGGTAGGTGCGATGGCGCGGAGTGCGACAGTGTCAGCTTTTTGGCTGCCGCGTTTGACCGGCACAGCATCATTCGCTGCTATGCCGGCGCGCCAACACGCGCTGCACAAGCGAAAGATCGCCTGGGCGTCATCCTCGGTAATGTCTTTTCGCTTGTTGTATTTGATGAAGTCTTCGCGCGAAGTAATTACGCGTGGGCGCTTCGAAATGGTGAAGACCGTCGAACCCTGCGAAGAAAAAGTTTGCGCTACAGTCTGATCCAGACCTTTGATGATGGTTACGACGGCGATTACCGCCGTCACGCCGACGACAATGCCAATCAGCGTTAGCCCGGTACGTAACTTGTTTTGACGCAAGCTGCCGAGCGCGACCAGGAAAGCTTCCCAAACGGCGGCAATTCTAAAAAATGGCAGGAAACGGATGCGTCCCGGAAAGGTAATCCGTCTTTCCACGGGAGGTTCGAGGAGGGGATTTAGCCGATCGCTGCGAGGGAACATCGCAGCCCCCTATCTTATCTGCTCGTCTTTTTCGATCAGCCCGTCGCGAATCGAAATGACGCGATGCGCGCGAGCCGCAATGTCATGCTCGTGCGTAACGAGGATGATGGTGTTGCCTTCGTCGTGGAGTTTCTCGAAGAGGTTCATGATGTCGTAACTCGTGTGTGTATCCAGCGCGCCGGTGGGCTCATCCGCCAGCAGAATCGAAGGATGGTTCACCAGCGCGCGGGCAATCGCCACGCGCTGTCGCTGTCCACCTGAAAGTTCATTCGGCCGGTGCATCATGCGATCGACCAGATCTACTTCGGCCAAGGCCCGCTTGGCCATTTCGTGACGTTTGGCGCCGGGAACGCCGCCATAGATCAATGGGAGCTCCACGTTGTGCAGAGCGGTCGCGCGCGCCAGCAGGTTGAAAGTCTGAAACACAAAACCAACTTCCTGATTGCGAATCCGGGCCAGTTCGTCGTCATCCATCTCTGAGACATTCTTGCCGTTAAGCCAGTAGTCTCCCTGTGAAGGCGTGTCGAGACACCCAATCAAATTCATCAGCGTCGATTTGCCTGAACCTGACGGACCGGTGATGGCAACATACTCGCCGCGATGCACCTGGAACGAAACGCCATGGAGCGCGTGCACCTTTTCCGCGCCCATGTCGTAAGTCTTCCAAATATTCTGCATGCCTATGAGCACGTCTGCCTTGCCATCTGGCGAGGGCATTTTAGGCTTGGCGAATACGCTTGCAGAATCTTGTGATGTTGTGACCGTG
>DATISD010000080.1:0-4079 GCA_035469005.1 Pyrinomonadaceae bacterium
CTGACAAGGATCGGGACGTAACTTTCACACTGAGTTTTCCGACGTCACAGGCTATCTACGATGATCTCGTGTTCACCGTCGATGGGGTGCCCGTGGCACTCCGGAGCGAGAAGAACGGCGCCAGTGGAATCGCGAAAGTCGCAGCGGGGAAAACAGCTTACCTGAAAGTAGGTCACAAATCACAAGGATTGAACGATTGCAGATACAGCTTGCTGTTGAGCATACAAATTCATTCGGCGGTCAGTCGGGCGGTTACTGAGATAGTCGAAGGATTCGCAACACGCGATTTTCGCAGCGCATCGTCTGGTAGCCTTTAGCCGCGTCGCGACACCCGCCATCAAGTGCCAGCGGCTCACATTCCGTACCGATTTGGCTCTTCATCAACCAGCTTGTTGCGATTCAAGACAGTTATAGCCCAGGCCAGCTTTTAAGTGCCAACAAATTTCGACCCGCAACCGGCAGGGTAATGGCATGCTCTTCGCTTCTGTAGGCCCCCATGAACACCATTCCGGAAGAGCGAATGGAACCGACTTCAGGCACAACCACTTCTGTCTGGGTAGCAACCGCGCACACGCCCACTGAAACGGTTCTTAACAACGACACCAGCACGAACGTGTGCATCATCGGCGCGGGTATCGCCGGCATGACGACGGCTTATAAGCTCGCTCGTGAAGGCAAAGCTGTAATTGTTCTGGATGATGGACCCATCGGTGGCGGCATGACCGCGCGCACGACTGCGCATTTGACCAACGCGCTGGACGATCGGTTCTATGAACTGGAGCGGTTGTTCGGCGAAGAAGGTTCTCGGCTCGCCGCAGCCAGTCACACGGCCGCGATCGATCGAGTTGAAACGATCGTGCGCGAAGAAAAAATTGACTGCGAATTCGAGCGAGTCGACGGATACCTGTTTCTTCCCACTAAAGGGAAATTGCAGGTGCTCAAAGACGAGCTGTCAGCGGCGCATCGCGCAGGCTTAACCGAAGTCCGGCGTCTCGAGCGCGCACCGTTGGAAAGCTTTGACACTGGGCCATGCCTCCATTTTCCACGCCAGGCTCAGTTTCATCCTCTGAAATATCTAACCGGATTAGCGCGAGCGATTGAACGCGACGGTGGCCGGATTTTCACAGGTACCCATGCCGATGAAATCGAGGGAGGCGACGCTGCCTGCGTGACCACTACGGGTGGTTACAGAATCACTGCTGACGCGGTTGTGGTCGCCACGAATTCGCCGGTGAACGATCGCTTTGCGATTCACACCAAGCAAGCTCCTTACACAACGTATGTGATCGGCGCGCGCATTCCTCAAGGGTCCGTGCCAACGATATTGCTCTGGGACGCGCCTGCCGACCTCAACGAGCCTTATCATTACCTCCGTGTCGAACGCAGCGATGACTATGACGTGCTGATCGTCGGCGGTGAAGATCACAAGACGGGTCAGCGGCACGACGGAGCTCAACGTTGGGGCAAACTGGAGCAATGGACACGTAATCGATTTCCGATGGTTGAAGGGGTCGAATATCGCTGGTCGGGACAAGTGATGGAACCGGTTGACTCGTTGGCGTACATTGGCCGCAATCCTGCTGATGCCGACAACGTCTTCATTGCGACGGGCGATTCAGGGATGGGCATGACACACGGCACGATTGCGGGAATGCTGGTTAGCGATCTGATTATGGGTCGTCAGAATCCGTGGACTGATCTTTATGATCCATCGCGGAAGACTTTAGTCGCGGTGAAAGACTTTGCCAGGGAAAACGCGAACGTCATGGCCCAATATGCAGACCTGGTAACTCCCGGTGACATTGATTCGGTTGATCAGATTGAGAAAGGCGAAGGCGCGGTTTTGCGAAGCGGTCTCAGCAAAATTGCCGTCTATCGCGACGACGATGGATTGCTGCACAATCGCTCAGCCGTTTGCACCCATCTTGGCTGTGTCGTTAGTTGGAACGGGGCGGAAAAAACCTGGGACTGCCCGTGTCACGGCTCCCGCTTTGATCGATTAGGTGTTGTCATCAACGGGCCCGCAAACAAGGATCTGCCACCCGTCGAAGAGATCTGAATTCCGTCAATTCAAACGATATCACCGACCTGCAAATCAGAAGTTCGCCAAGAGGCTGACTCGTAGGCCGCGGGGCGATCCGGGTGAGATATTGTTATTACCATCCGCATTGACGTAATACTTCTTATTGAACAGGTTTGTCAGATTGGATTGCAGTCGCCACTTCTCGTTAAAGTTGAAGTACACGGCTGCGTCTGCGCGCCTATAACCCGGGAGAACGACAGTGTTGTCGATCGCAGCGAACATGTCATCGCGGTTAACCAGACCTAAGCCAAACCCGAGCCGCCTGATCACCTGATAGTTGTTCCAGAGCGAGAAGGTGTGCCGGGGAACCATAGCTATCAGTGCGCCCTTCGGGGCGGCAGTCGTGGCGCTGCTGATGGACGCGTTCTGATAGGCATATCCGCCGACGACCTGCCATTTACGAGTGAAGTTGCCGTTCACTCCTAACTCAAACCCGTTCGTGCGTTGACTGCCGGTTTGCACAATGCGTGTCGGATCCGTCGGATCAGTAGCGCGCGTGTTGGTGCGTTCCTGCCGATAAAGGGCGCCGGTCAAGGTTAGATTTCGACGGATGTCCCATTTCGCTCCGACTTCGTAGTTCGTGAACTTTTCCGGTTTTACCTGCTGCGTGATACTGGTCAGAGAAGAAAACTGATCGCCGGAGCTCGGCAAATAGGAGAGGCTATAGCTGGCATAGACCGACAGTGGCCTCACGGGCTTAATGACGATGCCGGCGCGCGGCGAAACCAATCGATCGATCCGCCTCAGATTGCCTCCGTTTCGATTGTTATGAAATCGAAGATCAAAGTAGTCGAAGCGAACACCTGCGAGTAACACGACGTGCCGGGAAACTGCCGCCTGATCCTGAACGTATGTCGCTGCGAGACTGGTCAGCAGATGATTGTTGGCATCTGTCGCACTTTGACGGAAAGTCACGGGCGTGCTGATGACCGAATTGTCGTACGGCACCTGAATCGAGGTCGTCGTGTTATTGAAAAAGCCGGTGTTGCGGAAATTATCGGTCGATTGCCGACCCAGCTCCACCCCACCGAGTAGTGTGTGTCTAATCCTGCCAGTGGACAACATGTAAGTCAGATCCGTCTGGTTGAACAGATTTCGACGTTTGGTCGCGTTGTTATAGGCAGAAAGGTTGACCAGAGTTTTGCCTGAATTTACGGCGCCGGGCACAAAGTTTTGATAGCCTCGATCGTAGTCCCCGAATTGAGTGCGATTGCGGACGTTAAGTTTGCCAATTTGTTTCTCAAATAATCCCGAGACTAGATCGACCCTCGCTCGCACATAGCTTTGATTCGGATCGCCGTAGTAGGTTGAGATCGGAACGTCAGCCGGGCGACCTCGGTAGGATGGGATGCCGCGATCCGCAACTCTGGCATCGTGAAAGTGTTCGAAACTGATCGCGAATCGCGTCTGTGGTCCAGGCGCAAACGTAAATGTCGGATTGATGCCGTATCTTTCAAGATTTACTAACTTGCGAAAGCTTCCGGAATTCTCGTAGAGGCCGTTTACGCGGAAAGCAAGTTTCTGACTTAATGGCTGGTCGAAATCACCTGTAAGTCGTTTGTTCCTGAAAGATCCCCCCTGGAAAGTGAATTTGCGCAACGCGGTAAAACCAGCCTGCTTGGTTACCCGATTAATTACCCCGCCGCCACCGCCTCGGCCAAAGGTCATGGCGTTTGGCCCTTTCAGAGCTTCCACCTGATCGACATTGTAAAGGTCGCGATAGTATTGAACATCGTCGCGGACGCCGTTAACAAAAAAATCGGCACTACTACTGTTGCCGCGAATGACCAACTGATCGCGATTGTTCTCGCCCTGGTGTGAAGTGATGCCGGGAACGTAGTTGACTACGTCTGCGATGCTGGTCATCGACTGATCTCTAATCTGTTCCCGGCTGACCACGGTGATTGATTGGGGCAGGTCACGAAGATTGGTAAATGTTTTGGTTGCGCTGCTGATTCCGTCGGTTCGATAGCCGAAGGCGTCAGTCGCAACTACC
>DATISD010000081.1:0-5167 GCA_035469005.1 Pyrinomonadaceae bacterium
CAAACCGGCTCGAACTATTGAAGGGAAACCGGAAGGGTCAGCACAGCATTCGTATCAATGATCAGTGGAATCTGTTTTGTTTGGCGAAATGGCCACGCGGAAGAGGTGGAGATTGTCGATTATCATTGAGGAGATCTATGCGTAAAAAAGCAATTGCGCCGGTGCATCCGGGCGAATACCTCAAGCAAATGCTGGAAGAACTCGGACTATCACAGTATCGTCTGGCTCGCGATATCGGCGTGGCCACGATGCGAATCAGTAATGTGACTCGCGGGCAGCGACCGGTCACCGCGGAGTTGGGGTTACGGCTGGGCCATTACTTCCGACAAAGTCCGCGCTTCTGGCTAAACTTGCAAGCACGCTACGACATGGACGTGACCGAAGATCAGATCGGTGAACGCGTGGCTAGAGAGGTACGGCCGTTTAAGGCCGTCGCATAAGGTGTTTTTGGTGCTTATGTACATTCTCTAACAGATTAACTCTCGAGTTTTCCAATCTGCTTCCGAAAATATCCCCGCCAGCTTTCGGACAAGGCTTCCAGCTTGACCGCGCGGCGCAGGGTCTCCAGGTCATCCTTCTCAAAGGCGTACACCCGCGTAACGTCGGCGATGGTAATGTTGTTCGCATCGCGGCTAATCAATTCAATTTCATCGCCCGCCGCGACGGTTCCTTCTTTCACCACGGCAAAATAGAATCCGGTGCGGCGGCTTTGCAGAAATCTCTTGATGATGTCGGCGCGTCCGAACTTTATACCCAGCTTGTAGCAGGGCAGGCGCGGCTCGGTCGCCATCAACTCGGCTTCGCCGACACGAAAGCGGTCGCCAACGTTGACTCCGTCTTCGAACAACCCTGCGGTCGTGAAGTTCTCGCCGAACATCCCCCAAGGCAGATTCATCTCGGGCAATTCTTCTTTCCAAAATTCGTAATGCTCGGAAGGATAGGCATAGACAGCTTTGCTGACGCCGCCGTGAACCGACAAGTCAGCCTGCCGGTCGCCATCGAGATTGAGCGTGCGCAGCATGACCGGTCCGTTCACCGGTTCTTTGAAGATGCCGGTAGACACCGGCTCGCCGTTATATAGGACAAGACGGGGAAGTGAGACATTAAGAGAAATGATTTTCATGATGCGTCGACTCGTGCTGCAATCAGGCTTCGCCTAAAAAGTCTGGGGCTGTGCCGTCTGTTGTGCGGAAGGCCTTTGGCTTCCGGTAAGTGAGCCATCCGGGAATTAGGACTATGCCCAGTCATTGGGGCGCAGCCCGGAATTCATTATGGAAGCTGAACGGAAGCGCAAAGCAATTCCGCACATCAGGCGGCATAGCCGAGTCGCCTGAGTTATTTCCTGGATCAAGATAATCCCAAAGTCACCAGTCCGACAAAACCAGTTCGAGAATGTCTGACCTTACCGCGAAGCCGTGACGTTCATACAATCTGCGACTCTTTTCAGTTGGCCACAGGATCACCGCGTGCACTTCGCCGGCCTTGCACCAGTCCAGTGCCGCTGTTAACAGACGCGAGCCGATTCCCTGCCCGCGAGCTGATTCCCGAAGATAGAAGTTCGTTATGTAAGCGTGCTGCTCAGGCTCTGCTCGCGGGTTGGGGATCTTCTCGACGAGTTGCAGCCACAAGGCGCCAATTAGACTGTCTGACTCGGCCACCCAACACTTCCAGAGACTGCTGTCATTTAAGTGCGCGGCCATCCATGCGCTACATCTTTCGATGAACTCGGCCTCCGGCTCGGTCGCGATGCCGGTGCTGGCGCGAAAGTCGTAGCGCAATTGCGCCAACGCCGCAGCGTCAGACTGTTTAGCCAGACGAAAGTTCACATTGTCCATCGTGAGCGCTCTTTGAGATTTCAGTCTGTGTCTCAGTGGATCTCTGTGCCTCTGTGGTGAGCATCTCCTGAGTTAGCTTCACTACAGAGACACCGAGGATGCACAGAAGACCCCGAACGGAACCGCAACCTGGGATACTACTATGCGCAATACAGATCCCGAGAATGAAGCCAGCAGGCGGTAATCAGGAGTGAAGACCAGCGCCAGACTCTCGCCCGGCGGTGAGATGTCGAGGTGTGAAGCAAATTTGGGCGTGTTTCAAAAATAGTAGCGGGAGGGGTTCCGCTCCCGCTCCCGCTGTTTCACGGTCACGCCATCAATACGACTCTCGAATCATGGCTTTGCCGTTGACGTATTGGCTTTTCCGGTCAATCCACGATTGGCGAGAATCTTCACTTCCACCCTTCGATTTTGCGCTCTTCCGGTCGAGGTTGAATTATCAGCAATCGCGTCAGACTTTCCGTAACCCATCGGAGTAATGAAGCGCCGCGCCGGGATCTTATGCCTGACGGTCAAGTACTCGACAACTGATTCGGCGCGATCCCTGCTCAGACGCATGTTCTTAGTCTCGCCACCAGTTGAATCAGTGTGTCCGGAAACTTCAATCATGTAGCCGGTTGCGGCGAGCGCCTTCGTGGCGAAATCGTCAAGCTGTCGTTTAGCTTCGGGCGAGAGGACGGCGCTGTTGACTCTGAAGGTAACCGCCACACTCTCTTGCACATCGTACTCGTCGAGAGCAGAGACCCTGTCGTTGACTGCAGCCACCTGCTGACGCGCTTCCTGGGCCACTGCGTACAGTTCGTCCATCTGGTTTGCGATTTTCTGTTGGTTCTCTTCAACCGGACTGACGCGTGTATCTGAAGTGATCGCTGCCCTCATGTCCGATTCGTTGAACCTGATTTTGTCGGCAACAATCTGGCCCTGTGCATCACCCCGGCCCTCAACTTCGACAATCAATCCTCGCAGGATGTCAGTTACTGGATATTTTTTGCCGCCCCGTAGAAATCCACCGTGGGTCTTGACGCTCGTATCGTCTGTGATTCTGACCAGATAATCCGTGCGTGTCCGGTCGCGGATGGTGAACGTGTCAGCGTTGCGCTCAATGACTACACCCTGAAACTTCATTTTGGCGCCGCTCGGGACCGACCTGAAGGTTGGTGCTGCCGTGGAACGGGTCTGGGTGTTTGAGACTTGCGCCGAAGTTAACGAGGCTGCGGCAAATATCAAAGCCAGACCACAAACGAAACTAAGCGATCGATTCTTCATGCTCATTACTAAAACTCCTCCATATGCAAAATTGAAAAGGTCAACACACTTCAAATGGTTGTCGGCGTCGGGAAAGATTTGGGGAAGAGAGATAAACAGGTTAGCGAACGAAAGTTCAAAAATCAACGAATCTCATGGATTTCCTGATTATCGTTTCGTTGCGATTCTGCGTTAGGAATATGGCCACAAATCACCCCACTTCTTCCGCTGTCTTTGGAAAGTCTTCACGAAGTAGTCGCGACAGAGCGCGGTCAGCAAGGAGTTTGCCCGCCGTCTGACAGGTTGGGCAGTAATTTGTTTCGTTAGCGGCGTAGCGAATCCGTTGAATCGGCGTGCCGCAACGCGGACACGGTTTTTTGTAGCGTCCGTGGGTCGCCATGTCTTTGCGGAACGCAGTCACCTTTTCCGGAAAGCCCTCGCCCGTTTCCTCACGTAGATGCTCGATCCACTCAATCAAAGTGTCGCGAGTCGCTGCGTGCAATCGCATAATTTCTTCGTCACTGAGTTTTTGCGTCAGCTTCACCGGAGAGAGTTGAGCTCGCCAGAGGATTTCGTCTGAATAAGCGTTGCCGATGCCGCTGAACAAACGCGGGTCAGTAAGCGCGCGCTTGAGCGTGTGATTTTCAGATTTGAGGATGCGGGTAAAAGAGCGAAGATCAATGAACTTGCCCAGCCCTCGCTTACCGCCGGCTTTCGGAAAGTTGAATAATTCGACACCACCGCGATCAAGCGAGGTGAGGCCCGCCTCGCCCTGGACCACGTGCAGCGAGGCGCGTCGTTGAGTGCCGGCTTCGGTCAAAGAAAGCGTCCCTTCATCGAAGTGAAACAGGGCGAGTTGGGCCTTGAATTTTGACGAACCTCGCGCGCGCAATGACTTTCGGGTTTCTGCCTGCCAATGGAGCCGCCCCGCGATCATCAGATGAATGACCAACCAGATATCGTTTTCAAAGCCGATGCAGATGCGTTTGCCGAGGCGCCGCAATTCAGCGACTTTCTTGCCTTCGACACTCGAGAGGGGCGGCGTTGCGGTCCGGAGCAGAAACGGCGACGTGATCTGAACCTGTTCGAGCTTGTGTCCCAGAATTCGTCGCTCGAGCGCTCCCAGGTAGACTGTGATATCCGGAAGTTCAGGCATGTTTGAGCAGATTAACCCGGAATTCGCTTTGCAGAAAAACGATTGAACTCAATCCAAAATTTTGGACAAAATCTCTTGTCTCATACTACGGCCTGTGGTAGTTTCTTTTGCGCATTATCTGGCTCTTGCCCGTAACCAGAAGAGAGTGGTGCATTAGCTCTTCCCCCACCGTACGCGGGCGACCTTTCGTCTTCGGCATGCTAGTGCGGCATTAAATCCAGGAGGAAATTAAGAAAATGAAAGTTGCGAAATTGCTTGTCGCAATGTCGGGAGTCTTTGTGCTCATCGCCATTCTCGTGCTTCCGCAAATCATTGAAGCCAGACGAGCCCGCGCGGCAATGACTCCATTGCCCAATGCTGGCCAGGGCCAATCAAATGTTACCGTCGGCGCGTCTGTGCGTAACGACACTTCCGAGAACCTTCGCGACATGAAACAGTTGCCGATCGAAAGAAAGGGCGAGCGCGAGGCCAACCAGAACCCTAAGGTTCCGCACTCGCACAAGGACAGCCACGATCCTGTCGTACAGACAAGTGGGGCGGCGCCCTCAGTGAGCATGCCGAGTACCGCGAACAACTTTGACGGGATTCCGTTTCCCGGGGTCAACTGTAACTGCGCACCTCCGGACACAAACGGTGAAGTTGGGGCCACGCAATACGTGCAGATCGTCAACGAAGGCTATCAGGTCTTTGACAAGGCGACCGGTACGTCGATCCTTGGTCCGTCCGGAATTCAGACTGTCTGGCAGGGTTTCGGCGGAGTTTGCGAGACCGCCGGCCATGGCGATCCGGTCATGCTCTACGATCAGCTTGCTGACCGTTGGGTGATTAGCCAGTTCGCCGGCGCGAGCGTGCCTACGGATGAGTGCGTAGCTGTATCAACGACTGGTGACGCGACTGGTTCTTACTTTCGCTATGACTTTCATCTTGGATC
>DATISD010000082.1:0-2988 GCA_035469005.1 Pyrinomonadaceae bacterium
CACTTTGGTGCCAGGTTGACCAGCGAGAGCGCAGGCAATCGGTATTCCAGGAAAGCCGCCGCCAGATCCGAAGTCGACCCAGACATGCGCCTGCGGCGCCAATGGCAGGAGCTGAAGCGAATCGGCGATGTGCCGGGTCCACAGCTCATGAAGCGTTGAAGATGCAACGAGGTTGAGTTTGCTCTGCCAGAGCAAAAACATTTTTACGTAGGTGTCGAGCCGCGTCTCCGTTTCACGTGAAACAGGAAAGAGAGTGAGCGCACGCGCTTTGTCGGCATCGAGATCGAAAGTCCCCTGCCCGCTTTTGCTCACGCAGTCTTCGCGGAAATTTTTTTGCCACGCCGAACGTGCGCTATGAGCAACGTCAATGCTGCCGGCGTGACGCCATCGATACGGCTCGCATGTCCGATCGTGCGCGGACGATGCGTTTGCAATTTCTGTTTCATCTCGTTCGACAATCCCGGCAGCGTCGCGTAATCGAAATCATCGGGCAATTCGAAACTTTCATCGCGCCGATAGGCCGCGATGTCGGCGGCCTGGCGAGAAAGATAGACATCATACTTCGCGTCGATTTCGATCTGCTCGGCAATCTTCGGCGCGAGTTCACCGAAGCGCGGCCAGATCTTCGCAAGATCGAAAATCGTCACGTTCGGATACGACAACAACTCGAACGCAGTGCGCCGCTGTCCATCTTTGTTGAGCGACAGCCCGTGCCGCTCGGCTTCTCTCGGCGTTAGCGAAATCGTCTTCGCAAATTCGCGTGCGTCATTCAGCGCTGAAGAGTTTTCTTGATGCGCACGCGCGCGTTCCACGCTCACGCAGCCAATTGCAATTCCAATATCAGTCAGACGTTGATCGGCATTATCGGCGCGCAACTGCAAACGATATTCGGCGCGCGAGGTGAACATGCGATACGGCTCGCTGACGCCGCGCGTGACAAGATCATCGATCATCACCCCAAGATAAGCGTGCGCACGATCGATAATGATTCCATTGCCCTCGCCTGCCAAAGATGCCGCGTTGAGACCCGCAAGAAGTCCTTGTGCCGCAGCCTCTTCATAGCCTGTTGTGCCGTTGATCTGACCCGCCAAAAACAATCCACGCAAACGTTTTGTTTGAAGTGTCGGTGCGAGCTCGCGCGGATCTACGTAGTCATATTCGATCGCATAGCCAGGACGAATGAAGCGCGCGTTCTGCAAACCGGAAATTGTCGCGACCAGCGCGTGCTGAATCTCTTCCGGAAGCGAAGTCGAAATCCCGTTCGGATAGACGGTGTGATCTTCGAGACCTTCCGGCTCCAGAAAAATCTGATGCCCGTCACGTTCGCCAAACTTCACGATCTTGTCTTCGATCGACGGACAGTAACGTGGACCACGACTCGCGATTTGTCCTGAGTACATCGGTGAGCGATGCACATTGTCGCGTATGATTTTGTGCGTCGTCTCGTTGGTGCGCGTGATGCCACATTCGATCTGCGGATTTTCAATACGCGTTGTCAGAATTGAAAACGGCTCTGGCGGATCGTCGCCGGGCTGCATTTCAAGCGCGGACCAATCGATTGTGCGACCGTCGAGCCGTGGCGGTGTGCCGGTTTTCAATCGGCCAAGAGCAAAACCGAAATTTTCCAGCGTGCGCGAAAGTCCCATCGTCGGCGCTTCGCCGACGCGTCCGGCGGGAATTTGCTTTTCGCCAATGTGAATCAAGCCGCGCAGAAACGTACCGGTCGTAAGCACCACGGCGCCAGCAGAAATCTTGCGACCATCAGCGAATTTGACACCGCAAACACGACTGCGCTCGGTCACGAGATCATCGGCTTCCGCTTCGATCACTTGGAGATTTGGAGTGGCGCGAATCGCGGCCTGCATCGCTGCCGCATAAAGCTTGCGATCAGCTTGGGCGCGTGGGCCGCGCACCGCTGGGCCTTTGCGGCGATTCAGGACCCGAAATTGAATGCCACCCAGGTCAGCGATTCGGCCCATAAGGCCATCCAGGGCGTCGATTTCACGCACTAAATGTCCTTTTCCGAGCCCGCCAATCGCTGGATTGCAGGACATGGCACCAATGGTGGCGAACTGGTGGGTAATGAGGGCCGTTTGGGCACCCATACGGGCGGCCGCAGTCGCGGCTTCACAGCCGGCATGGCCGCCGCCAATCACCACGACATCGAATCGGTTGAGCATTGAAACCTCAGAGGCCGCTTTTTAGCGAAGGCGCGGGGAGGGGTCAAAAGCATTGATTTTAGCGAAAAATGTTTCACGTGAAACATTGAGGAAATAACGCGCGGGGATCCGAAGCCCCCTTTGTGAACGATTGGATGGGGGGTGCCCAAACGCGACTCGTACCGAAAGTCACGTTCAACCTTCAATGGCCGGCTCGGTACAACTATCGGCAGCCTATTTTCCAATGCAAAAATCGCGGAAAATCACATCTAGGATATCCTCCACATCCACCCGGCCGGTGAGGCGCCCAAGCGAGCGGGCGGCAATGCGTAGCTCCTCGGCCAGTAAATCCTCGCGGCCGGCGAGATCGCGTACCAGCGCCCGCCGCAAGGTGGCTACGGTATCCTCCAACGCCCGCCTGTGGCGCTCGCGGGTCACCAATGCTGACTCTGAGCCGGCTAAAAAACCTTTGGCGTAACGGGTCAGCTCAACCAAAAGCTGGTCAAACCCTTCACCTGAAACCGCCGAAATATAGAATTCTAATTCACTCTTAATGAATTTGCATTCACTCTTTTCGGTTAAGCTTTTTTTAACTATATTTGTTAAAAGTTTATTGGTCTGCAAATCTGATTCATTTTTTCCTATCGTTTGAGGTTGCTGTTCATTTCTTCGTCTATCTCTTTGAACCAAATCAATTTTATTGTGTATCAGCCACGCCGGCGGGGCAGGGCGGTTCTTTCCGGTTTCGGGCAATAACTGCACCCGCGCCGGATCGCTCGCATCAACAACCCACAACAACAGATCGGCGCTCGCTGAACGCGCGCGCGCG
>DATISD010000083.1:0-13352 GCA_035469005.1 Pyrinomonadaceae bacterium
TCCCAACACCTCAACAGCGACGATCCGGGGAAGAACCGTAATCTTTTATGTTGACGATCTGCACCTGGCCCCCGACAGTTTGTCACGCACGCGGTCGGCTCTGCTCGAGTTCGTCGATCATGGCATGGCTGAAAACGACCAGGTGGCGATCACCTCGTCGAGTGGTCAAATTGGTTTTCTGCAGCAGTTCACCGATGATCGGACGGCCCTGCGCTCGGCGGTCGCGCGTTTGAACTATCGCGCCAATGCCAAACTCGACATGGATAATCCGCCGATGTCCGAATACATCGCGCTCAAGATCCGCGAAGGCGACGAGCAAGCGATGCAGTATTACGTGCAGGAAATGCAAAAGCAGTATTGCTACAAGAACGGCGGCGCGGTGGTTTGCATGATGTCGCCCCAGGGAATGAGAGCGGCGATTCGGGAGCGCGCGCAGGAAATGGTAACGATGTCCGCGCCGGCTACCGACAACACGCTGATCATGTTGGAAAATCTGATGCGCATGGCTGCTCAATTGCCTGGCCGCAAGATCGTTTTCATGATTTCCGACGGCTTCTATCTGAACGATCGAAAGACCGGTTCAATCGATAAAATCAGGAGAATCACAAATGCCGCGGGCCGCGCCGGCGTGGTAATTAACACCCTGGATGCGCGGGGAATTATCGGCGAGTCGCTCAGCGTTACCAACGACCGTCCGATGGATGCCGAGGGTCTAACGGCGGGGGCAATGATTGGCGCGACAATGGCGTCGCAGGATGGTCTCAACGCTCTTGCAGGCGACACCGGTGGCCGCGCGTTTCGCAATACGAATGCTCCTATGGCTGAATTTGTCGAAAAGGTTCTGGACGAAACGGGGAATTACTATCTGCTCGCTTGGCGGCCAGACAATGAAGAGCAAAAGCGCGGGAAGTTCAATCACATCGAGGCCAGCATCGTTGGGCGCCCGGATCTGACCGTTCGTCTGCGCACAACCTACTTCAAAACGGCGCCATTGCCGATCCTGTCGTTAAAGAAAAAGTCCGACAAGGACCCAGAGAAGGCGCGCGAGGACGACATGCGACTCGTAATCGACGCGCCGGTCTCGCAGCATCAGATAGCAACCTCTTTGGATCTGAGTCTTTCGCAGATGCCGGGCGTGGGCACGCGAGTGACGGCCACGATTCAAATCAGCCGCCAAGCTCTGACTTTTGATCTCAGTGACGGGAAGCAGTCATCAGATTTGGATATTGGTGGAATTTTCTATGACGACAAGGGCAAGCCGCTCAGTAGCTTTGTCGGCCGCCTGAGAGTGTTCCCAGTCCCTGAAAACGCGTCCGTCGACAGGCGCGCCCAGGCTGTCTATGCCTTTCACGCATGGCTGCCTGGCGGCTTATATCAGGTTAGAGTCGGCGTTCGCGATATCAAGAGCGGACGAATTGGCAGCGCGATGCAGTGGATCAACATTCCCAAAGTCGCGACCCGTTAGTTAGGAGGCTCTTCTAGCGGGGAGTCAATTCGAGCAGGTGGCCTAGTTTCTCTTTCTTGGTTTGCAGATATCTCGCAGCGGTTTCCGAAGATTCAACTTCGATCGAAACCCGCTCAACGATCTCCAGTCCGGCTTCTTCCAAAGCGCGCAGCTTACCCGGGTTATTCGAGATCACCTTCACCTTGCACAATCCCAAATCAAACAGTACTTCCGCACACTGACGATAGTCGCGCGAGTCAACCGGTAGATCCAGACGCTCGTTCGCTTCGACGGTGTCTGCGCCTTCATCCTGCAAAGCGTAGGCGCGAATCTTGTTGAGGATGCCGATGCCGCGGCCTTCCTGCTGTTGATAGACGACGGCGCCTCGACCTTCTTCCTGAATCATCTGTAAGGTACGATGAAGCTGCGCGCCGCAATCGCACTTTGAGGATCCGAAGACATCTCCGGTCAGGCATTGCGAGTGGATGCGCACCAGGGTCGGGACATCCGGTCGCAGTTCGCCTTTATATAGCACGACAAATTCCTCGTCGCTGGTTTTTGAACGATATCCCGCGATGCGGAAGTCACCCCATTCAGTCGGCAATTTTGCCTCGGCGACGCGCTCAACGGACAGATTGGCTGGAGAATTAGGACAAACCAGCGGTTCAATTGGAACTTTGTTTACGTTGCAGGCCATCGACACTTCCCTCAGGAAACTCGCGTTTCTCGCGATAAGTAACTAACGGCAATGGTTAATGGTAATAAGTTGGGAGAATTATAGGAGCAGCGCGGGCCTCGCACAAGCGCGGCTCGGGCGGCAGTCAGGATTGTCGCGAAACCACAACAAGGTAAAGCTTGTCGCGCACTATTAGCCGCGTTAAGATACGCGGCGGCGTACCAATCCAAAGAATGCGTGTTTAGGCAAGTGCGGCATGCCCGATGCCGAATAGATCTGAAGATACATCGCTAGGGAAAGAGCCGGAGCTGATTGACAGCCTTTCCGGCTACAAGCGTCGGGGCGAGCGGCGACCGGCGCTTGTCTTCCTGCGCGGAGAATTATTGGCCGTTCCTATTCCGCTGGAGCGTGAACAGGTCACCCTTGGTCGCGCACTGGACGCCGATATCCGCATCAACGATTCGCGCGCATCACGGTTACACGCGCGAATTACTACTGAGCGCAACGAGGAAACCGGCGAAAATCTCTATTGCCTCGTCGACTTAGGCTCGACCAATGGCACCATTCTAAACGGCGCCCGAATCGAAAAGGCTTTTCTTCAGAACGGCGATAAGTTTGAAGTCGGCGATCAACTTATCCGGTTCGAAATGCTGGACGAGATCGATCGCGAGTTTCAGCAACAGATTCATCGGCTGTTGGTCCACGATGAATTGACCGGGTTGCTCACGAGCAAATCGTTTTTTTCCGAGCTGCGTCGCGAAGCTGCTCGCGCTGAAGCCGAAAAGATACCTTTTTGCGTGCTGATGATGGACATCGATTACTTCAAAGATGTGAACGATACGTACGGGCACCTCGCGGGAAGTGAAACCCTGGAAGAAGTCGGCGCCGTCATCAGAAAATCCCTGCGCGCCGGTGACGTCGGCGCGCGTTTCGGCGGCGAAGAATTCGCGGCCTTCCTGCTCGACGCAGACTACGCGCAGGGACTGATCGCGGCGGAACGCGTGCGATCGGCAATTGAAAAGCACGAGTTTCCAGCAGCTCGTCGGGGCGGTACCGAGCCGCAGCCCACGCATCGCATTACGATTAGTATCGGCGTCGCCGCATTCCCCGACGACGGTCGCGATCCGATTCAGTTGGTTGAGATGGCCGATTCTGCTTTGTATCGAGCGAAGCGCAACGGACGAAATCAGGTTTGCTCTTACCGGCTTGACGTGACGGGGGATGTCGTGCGGTTGCGCCCGCGACGTTCCGAGTAACCTCAAAGAGGACAATGCTTCGATGAAATCCTACACCATCGTTTTATTGCTCGTGATCGCCGTTGCCGGATGTAAATCAGCCGGGAACTCTGCGCCGGCGAATCCGAACTCATCGACGGCTTCGACTCCAACTCCGGCCGCAATTGGAAATCCGGCAACGTCGACGACGACAAATTCTCCGCCCGCGGCAAAAGCTAAGGTTGACGTCTGTAACCTTTTGACGAGTGACGATCTTAAGAGTGTTCAGGGCGAAGCCTACAAAGAGGCGCAGCGATCGGATCGTCAGGACGGAGATTCCTTGTTGCCCAGTGTTATTACCAGATGCCGACGATGGCGAACTCCGTCGTCCTGAATGTCACGACGGCGACCGAACGAGCGGGCGCACCCAACCCTCGGGATTTCTGGGAGCGGACTCTCCGCCAGGCTGACGAAAAGGGCCGCGAAGGAAAAAAGAGCGAAGGCGAGCGCGAGAAGCAGAATGACAAAGCCAGGCAAGGGCGTGAAGGCGGAGAAGAGGAAGAAGGCTTGCCGCCTGAGAGAGTCAAAGGTCTTGGCGATGAGGCTTTCTGGAGCGCCAGCCGCGTGGGCGGGGCCTTGTACGTATTGAAGAAGGATCAGTTCTTTCGCCTCAGCATTGGCGGCTCGGCCGATGCCAGGACTAAGCTGAACAAATCGAAGATGCTCGCGCAGCAAATTTTGAAAAAGCTTTAGTGTCAGCAAGCCCGGCCGTAAAGGGAGGGCTGGGGAACCCTGGCTTATGCGCGGGTGTCTGACACATTCCAACCGTCGAGTATTAGAAAACAAGGAGAGCCGTCATGAAACAATTTCTTTTCGCATTCACCCTCATCATCCTGGGTTCATTCATCACCCGGGCCCAGCAACCAAACGAGCAACGCGCCGCGTTGAACGAAACCGCAATCGCCTTTGATGCCAGGTCAGCGCCGGCGCTGGAAGCGCGTCTGCTTACTCAGGTGTTGAATGGAGCCGAAGACTCGCCGGTTACCAACGTAAAAATATCGGTGAAGAATACTACGCCGAACTTCTACACCTATGTCAGCGGCTGGGCCACGTTTTATGACGCCAACGCGATCCGTTGCGGCGAGGGACTCTTCAAAGTTGACGCGCTCGCGCCGCAGGAATCAGCGGAAGTTGATACGCCGGGCTTGCGCCTGCGCTGTTCACCACAGAGTTGGCGGGTCGTGGCCACTAATCTGATGACTCGCACAGTAGACATCGCCAAACCAACTGAGCCGGCTCCGCCCGTGCAAGCCGCGCCAGCCGCAGTTCCGCAAAGGCCTGCGCCGATGAACTTCATCATCAGCGTTGACGGTGAAGAGCACCCAATTCAGGTTAATAACCCCATCACGCTAAGACTGGGAGAGCGAGATCGCAGGATAATTATCCGTCCCGTACCCTAACCTCAAGACAATGCGCTAAACGATTAGCTCTAACGATTCGTGAAGTGACACTCCGGAAAGGGGCGTACGGCGGCTCCCCGGCTTTGTTGCGCCTAACACCCTCAAATGGCGGTAAGGGCGGTCGTTCCTGGCGCGATTGGTTATACGCCATCGCATCTTAAGGTGAATGAAATGGCAGAGTCTTCCGAAGAAGCGATCTCGCGAGCCGATTCCGACGTTGCGGCCGCTCCAGTAATCGATCTGTGGGCTGCGATTCGCGAATCGCTGCGCGGCAGCCATCAGGATTACACCGCCGGACCAATCGGTCGTTCAATAATACTGTTGGCGATTCCGATGGTGCTCGAGATGTGCATGGAGAGCATTTTTGCGGTTGTCGATATCAAGTGGGTTTCTTATCTCGGTCCGGACGCGATGGCTACCGTGGGTTTGACTGAATCTCTCTTGACCTTGATTTACGCAATCGCCATTGGATTGAGTATCGGCGCAACGGCGATGGTTGCCCGCCGCATCGGGGAGCACAATCCTGATGGCGCGGCGCGCGCGGCCATGCAGTCGATATTCTTAGGTTTGCTGGTGGCGATCGTAATCGCTCTGATTGGTGCGCCGTTCGCGCCGAAACTCCTGGGATTGATGGGCGCGGCGCCGTCAGTCGTCGAGCACGGTGTTTGGTTTACGCGGATTATGTTGGCCGGGAACGTTACTGTGGTAATGCTCTTCATGATCAATGCCATCTTCCGCGGGGCCGGTGACGCCGCGATTGCCATGCGAGTTCTTTGGCTGGCGAACGCCTTGAATATCGTGCTTGGGCCATGCTTCATTTTCGGGCTTGGTCCATTCCCCAAGCTCGGGATCGCCGGTGCTGCTGTGGCGACGAACATTGGCCGAGGCGTGGGGGCCTTGTTCGCTTTTTCCCGACTGGTGGGACGCGGCGGAAGATTCGAAATCAGGCGGCAGCACTTTCGCATTGAACTGCCAATCATGGGACGGCTACTGCGTCTCTCTGCTACGGGAACGTTTCAAGTTTTTATCGGGATGGCTAGTTGGATTGGCTTGGTGCGAACGATCTCAACTTTCGGCACGAATGCATTGGCCGGATACATCGTCGGCATTCGTGTGATCCTGTTTGCTCTGTTGCCTTCATGGGGGATGTCCAACGCGGCGGCGACCATGGTGGGCCAGGCGCTCGGGGCCAGGAAACCCGAGCGCGCCGAACGCGCCGTTTGGCTCGCGGGTTTTTACAACATGATCTTCCTCGGTCTCGTCGGCCTCGTCTTCGTGGTCTTGGCGCGGCAAATTATCTGGTTGTTCACATCGGATCCGGCGGTCACACCTTACGGGGTTGATTGTCTGCGAATTGTGGCTTGTGGATTCTTGTTCTACGCCTACGGCATGGTGCTGACACAATCTTTCAATGGCGCCGGCGACACCTGGACGCCGACAATCCTCAATCTGTTCGTCTTCTGGCTGTGGGAACTGCCGCTGGCATATGTACTCGCGGTTACTCTGCACTTCGGCCCCCGAGGCGTGTTCCTGTCAATCACCATCGCTTTTTCGACGCTCGCGGTCGTCAGCGCTTTCTTCTTCCGCAGAGGCAAATGGAAGATGAAGGTAGTGTAAGCTTGCTCCAGGCCGTACCATTTGCCAGCGCTCGGTTGGTGGCATGCGGCAGGTCGTATTCCGTTGACCGACGTAGACGCGTTGCGCAACGTCCAGTTTGTGATGATGAACGGGATGGTCTTCAAAAAGGACGGCGTGATGACGTCTGAGAAATTCTTCCACCCGGGGCCAGCGCGCACGCCGAATGGCAGGTGGACACGCTGAGCCTTGAAGTGAGGCCCCTTTTCGACCGTCGAGAAAAATTTAACTTAAAGGCCAGAGACTCAACTCGAGACCGGCAGTAACGCCACGCCACGCGGCATGATGTAACCGCTGGCGTGGGATGGAATATCGGCCAGTGCTTCGTTCAGCGATCGCGCTGGAAGCATGCGCATACGACGAGTCTCCTCGTCGCTGAGGTTCGTCACGATGCGAACGTTGAGACGCTCAGTTTTGGTTAATAGCGACCACGCTGTCTGGCCATTGACCTCATAAGCGTTGCGCAAGCGACCTTCGAGCCCGCGTGAATCGTCCGATTCGAACCACTTCATAAAATCCGAACGGCCCAATCCATCAGCACATTCAGCCAGCAAAACAATCGTACCGCCGTCGTTGCACGCGTAGGCTGCCATGTCCATAGCTTTGTGCGCCTGAATCATGTTGATGTCGTGGGGCGAACCGCCGCAGCTGACAATCACTAATTCGCGCTTCTCGGAAATATGAAGTGAGTGACTGGCAAGATAATCCTCGCAGGCCCGGCGGTGGGCTGCGCGCCAATGTCCGGCGAAAATCCTTTCGACTCGGCCATGTTCGTTGACGATTGCGTTGATCGAGAAAGCCGGATCTATCATGGCCGCGACGCGCTCGCATTCCTCGCTGACCGCGTTGTTATCCAGCAGACCGGTTCCTACGCCCTGCCGTCGCCCGCCGCGCTCAAAATCCAGCGCCAGCATGTGTGTTGCTTCGATCGTTATCGCTGACGCAAGCCCCGGGCAGATGGATTTGCGCCCACCCGTGAAACCTGCGAAGTAGTGAAAACCTATGGCGCCGGTGACGATTACTTTCGAGAATTCTTTCAACGCGCGATTGACTTCAATCGGCGCGCCGCTTTCCATCGTGCCGATTTGAATCAATTGAGCAGGGTCGCTGGCGTCGTGATCGATTGTGCGAATGCGTTGAGCAATGAACGAGGTCAGCAGTTGGGTCTTTTCCTGTGGCCGCACGGCTCGATGAATTCCGGTCGCAAAAATGATGGCGACATTATTCGGCTGTACGCCGGTTTCAATCAGTCGCCTGACCAGCAGGCTAATAATCTGTGCACTGCCGGTCGCGCGCGTTGCGTCCGACACGACAATCAACACCGTGTCGTCCGCAGTAATCAGGTCTTCGAGAGGCGGCGAATCAATCGGAGTATCGAGCGCCGCATTTACCTCGACGTCGGATAGAGCGTGAGAATCGCGATCGTTTGGCGCGAGGATCTCGAAGCGCGCGGAGTCGTAGTCGAAATTTATCGTCGATTGACCGTAACCTAGTTGGATAGCTGGCATATTTGATTTTCAGATTCCCTCTCCCTCTTGAGAGCGGGGTAGGGTGCGGGCTTAGCGCGCGCGCCCCTCTATTCCCATCTCTTTGTCGGGGAGTGCCGATAACAGAGAAGTACGTTTTATTCGTTAAGCCGCTAAAACCCTCACCCCGACCCTCTCCCATAGGGAAGAGGGAGATCTAATCTCGCTCCGATCTAAAACACGCAGTTCCCGCAACGCAAAAGTGAAACGCTTCGTCTTCAAAGTCCGGCGTCTCCATCTGAATCGTCAGATGATCGACACCAAAGCGATCGTGCAGCTTGGTGCGCAGCTCCTTCAACAGATTTGGTTGCGAGATCGAATGCGCATGAATCACATGAGCGCTCAGAGCTTCCCTGCCGGAAGTGATCGTCCAGACGTGCAAGTCATGCACATTCGAAACGCCTTCAGTTTCGAGGATGGCGTCTTCGACTGCAGCCAGGTTGATATGAGCGGGCGTCCCCTCCAACAACACGTTGGTGGCGTCACGCATCAGGTGCCAGGAACTCCAGACAATCAGCAGGCCAATCAGAATACTGATGATTGGGTCAGCCGCATTCCAGCCCCAGACCGCTATCAGAACCCCCGCGATGATTGCTCCGAGAGAACCCAGCGCATCGCCAACGATGTGCAGCCACGCGCCGCGCATGTTCAGATCATCCTGACGGTCATGATGCAGCAATCGCGCGCAGATCAGATTTATCAACAAGCCACCGGCCGCGACGATCGTCATCGGCACACTCCGAACCGCGGGCGGCGCAGACAGTCGCAGATAAGCTTCATAAAAAATAAAGAATGAGATCAGCGTTAGGCCAACACCATTAATTAGAGCGGCCAAAATTTCCAGCCGGTAATAGCCAAACGTTTTCTGTGATGTTGCTGGTCGAGCACCAAACCAGAGGGCCATTATCGCCAGTAGCAAAGCTGCAACGTCGGCCAGCATGTGGCCGGAATCTGCGAGCAGCGCCAGAGACCCGGTCCAAAGGCCGCCGAAGAGCTCGGCGAACATATAGAGTCCTGTCAGCGCGAGCACCACAATGAGGCGCCGGCCACTGTTCTGCGCGCGATCGTGACGATGGCTGTGCCTTGCGTGATTGTCGGATCTTAGGTTTGCCTGCGCAGTATACATCTCGGAATGCAGTTGAAAAGAGGGCGCCGCGGGTAGATTAGCAGATTAGAAATGAGCGGCAAATGGCGCTGGGCCAGGCCCTGGGGGAATCGGTTCTTGCGCGTCACACACTGACGGATGCTAGAATCGCAGCCGCTCGAACGCTTTCACTAGCCCAAGTTATCAACTTGCGGTTCATGAAAAACAGGAGAATTCCAAATGCCAAATCGCCGCCGCTGTCGTCCTTTGTTTCTTCTGCTAACAGGCATTTTGTTTTCATTCACCGCTGTCACGGAAGCGCAGAATTTCACGCTCGAACAAGTGATGAGTTCGCCATTTCCTTCGGATCTGATCGTTTCGAAGCGTGGCGACAAGCTCGCCTGGGCGTTTGACGCTGAAGGCAAGCGGAACATCTGGGTCGCCGAAGGCCCGGCGTTCGCCGCCAGGCAAGTAACACGGTCGAATGCTGATGACGGCCAGGAATTGAGCGATTTGGTGTTCTCGCCCAACGGCAGCGCGATCGCGTATGTGCGCGGCCAGGGAAAGAATCAGGCGGGCGAAGCCCCCAACCCAACCAGCGATCCTGCCGGAGCGAAACAGCAAGTCCTGATCGTGGACACGCGAACAGGCCGAGTGACCACAATCGGCGAAGGGAATTCGCCATTCTTCAATGCGGCGGGCGATCAAATCATTTACATTCGCGACGGAAAATTTTGGACAGCGCCGGCTATCGGCGGAAAAGAGCGAAAGCTATTCGAAATTCGCGGCAGTGTGAATTCGCCCCAGTGGTCGCCTGACGGCGCCGAATTGGCGTTTGTCTCGAACCGCGGTGACCACAGTTTCATCGGCATTTACGATACGCGCTCAAACTACATTCGCTTCATGTCTCCGAGCGTAGACCGCGACACCGCGCCGCGCTGGTCGCCGGACGGCCGCCGCATTGCCTTCATTCGTTTGTTCAATATCTCGGACACCTTCTCGATGGATCGCGAGCGCTTACAGCCCTGGGCGATTTTTGTGACTGACACGCGCAACGGCGGTGCCAGGCAAATCTGGCGCTCCGGCGATCAGGACCACGATTCTTTTCCGGGATTCGGCAGCGATGGTGCCTGGCAGTGGGCAGCTAACGACCGACTGGTGTTCCCGTCTGAGCAGGACGGGTGGATGCACCTGTATTCGATGTCCGCAGACGGCGGCGCAGTTGAGGCGCTGACTCCCGGCTCTTTTGAAGTCGAAAACGTTGCCCTTTCACAGGACAAATCATTCATTGTCTTTTCCACCAACAAGAGCGACGTCGACCGGCGGCATCTGTGGTGGGTCAAGGTCGAAGGCGGTGCGCCGCGCCAAATAACTGCGGGCGAAGGCATTGAGATGTATCCCGCATTGTTTGATAACGATCGACGGATCGCATTGTTTCATTCAACGGCACGCGATCCTTTTATGCCGTTCACCGTGCGGATCGACGGATCCAATCTGAAGCCGTTGGCGCAGCAAGCACTGCCGCGAGATTTTCCGGCAGCCAGGCTCGTCGTGCCTGAGCAGGTGATTTTCAAAGCGGCCGACGGGACCGAAATTCACGCGCAGCTTTTCAAACCTGCTAACGCTTCAGGCAAATTGCCGGCGTTGGTGTTCATGCACGGCGGTCCGGTGAGACAGATGCTGCTGGGCTGGCATTATCTTTACTACTATCACAACTCTTACGCGATGAATCAGCACCTGGCCAGTCGCGGCTATATGGTCCTGTCGGTGAACTATCGCAGCGGCATTGGCTATGGCCGCGGGTTTCGTCTGGCCCAGCATCGCGGGGCGCGGGGCGCCTCCGAGTATCAGGATGTCGTGGCCGGCGCGAAATACTTACGAAGCCGCGACGATGTAGACAGCAAACGGATCGGGTTGTGGGGCGGATCGTACGGAGGATACTTAACGGCACTGGGTCTGGCGCGTGACTCCGACATCTTTCGCGCGGGCGTTGATTTTCACGGCGTGCATGACTGGAGCGTGCAAGTGGCAGGCTTGCGCGTGCCGACCGACACGGCTGAGCGTAATCGCGTTGCGCGCGAGTCATCGCCCATCGCTTCGGTTAATAAATGGAGGTCGCCGGTGCTGCTGATTCACGGAGATGACGACCGCAACGTTGAGTTTGCTCAGACCGTCAATCTGGTTCGGTTGTTGCGCAAGAACGGCGTGTACTTTGAAGAGATAATCTATCCCGACGAGATTCATGATTTTCTGCGACATCAGGATTGGCTGCGCGCTTATCTTGCCAGCGCCGAGTTTTTCGACAAGCATTTGAAGTGACTTTCGATCCGCGAAACATTCTGGTGATAGATTTCGGACAGCTCGGCGACGTCGTTATGAGCCTGCCGGCGCTGCGCGCAGTTCGCGAAAAATTTCCCCGAGCTCAGATCACAGTTGCCGTGGGAAAACCCGCGGCGGAAATCATCCGGATGTCCGGCTATGCCGATGCGACGATGGAGGTCGACCGCGTCGCTTTGCGAGACGGATTCAAACCCTTATCAGTTCTAAAAGTCTTTCAAGTAGCAAAGGATGTCCGGCGCCGGAAATTCGACTTCGTGATTGATTTGCACAGCTTCGCGGAACCCAATCTGCTGGGATTCTTTTCCGGCGCGCCGAAGCGTTTGTTCTCGCGCCGCCGCGGGCGGTCGCTCGATTTTCTCGCCAATTTCAAACCGCGGCCACCGGTTGAAGAAAACAATCGTGAGCGGCACCAGGTTGATCGCTATCTGGATGTACTGCGTCCTCTGGATATTACTGATGCTGAACGGGTTCCGCGCCTGGCGACAAGGTTCGATGATGATCGCGAAATCGATAGGCTGCTGCGCAAGTCAAAAGCCGATGCGGGCGCACCGTTGGTTGGTTTATTTCCTGGCGCCGGTCATGAAAGCCGGCGCTGGCCATTACAGCAATTTGCCCAACTCGCTGATTCACTAACGCGTAATGATGCGGTGCGGCCCGTCGTATTTGCCGGACCCGAAGAACGTGCGTTGATTACTCAAATGCGTTCGCTGTTCCCGTCGTCTACAGTCATCCTGGATCGTTTGACGATACGACAGCTCGCCTCGGCGCAGGCGCGCCTGGCGGTGTTTGTTTCAAACGACACCGGTCCGGTCCACATTGCCGCTGCGGTCGGCGTGCCCATTGTTTTGTTGCTCGATGGCCAGGCGCCGGACAGTTATATTCCATTGAGCGAACCCAAACGCGTGATCTGCGGCGCCAGGATCGCCGAAATTCCGGTGGAAGAAGTTTATGACGCGACGCGCGCTTTGTTAGCGGCAGGTCGCGTGGAAACTCTATTTGCCAATTAACGACGTTCGACTTTCCTTGAAGATGAAATTTCACAAATCAGGATTGCTAATCGCAGCGGTCCTGGGCGTCGTCCTCACAACTCTCTTTTTTCTATCTTACTACCCGGTTGGTCTCGCGCGTGAAGATAAGCTTACGGGTAAGTCCGGGCCGCCACCTGTCAGAAAAAGCGAGACAGTTTCAACTTCACCGAGTGATGCAGCGTTAGCTCGCGAGATTGATCGAGTCATCGACGAAAGCAATGTCAAAGCACGCTGGGGCGTCTTTGTGATGTCGCCAAAGGACGGCCGAGTGCTCTATTCGCGCGATGCCGATAAGTCCTTCACGCCGGCGTCCAACATGAAGGTCTATACCACGGCCGTCGCGCTGGATTTGCTCGGCGGCGATTACCGTTGGCGTACCTCGGTCTACGCGCGCAAGCAGGCGGATTCAAATGGAGTTATCGACGGAGAACTGGTCCTGTATGGTCGTGGGGCGCCCGATCTCATTTCCAAGCCCAGGGGTGATGCTCCATCACTAACGAAACTGGCGGATCAACTCTATCAAGCCGGAGTGCGTGAGGTGCGCGGCGATGTCGTTGGTGACGAAAGCTATTTTCGCGGCGAATTATTTGGCATGGGTTGGCAATGGAATGATCTTCAATGGTACTTCGGCGCTGAACCCAGTGCTTTATCGATCGATGAAAACAGTGTGGAAGTAACCATGTCGCCCGCCGCAAAAAAAGGCGAGAGCGCCAACGTGATTGTCACTCCGAACCAAAATTTTGTCCGGCTTACCAACAACGCGACGACCGGCGAACATGATGCGATCACAACCATCGGGATAATTCGAGGCTTGTCAGACAACAACGTTAGCGTCTGGGGAGGCTTTCCGGTTGGCGGTCGAGCTTTTTCTGCGTTCATTTCGGTCCACGATCCGACATTGTGGGCGGCGATACTCTTCAAGCAGGCGCTGATCGGACGCGGTAT
>DATISD010000084.1:0-5391 GCA_035469005.1 Pyrinomonadaceae bacterium
CAGAATGGCAACCATCGACGGCGCGCACGCTCTGGGACTTGAGCAGGAAATTGGCTCAATTGAAGTTGGCAAGCGCGCGGATCTGATCGTGGTTGATCTCAATGGGCCTCATTCGAACCCGGCGCCCGATGTTGTATCCGCCCTGGTTTACTCAGCGCAGGCATCTGACGTGCGTACGACGATCATCAATGGACGATTAGTAATGCGCGATCGACAGCTGATGACGTTGAATGAACGAAGCGTCATTGATGAGGCGAATCGCGAGGCGAGGGGACTCGCTAAGCGTGCCCACCTTTCTTAAATGGCAGAGTCCGCTGTAGAGACAGCTGGACTGCATCATAACCATCTCGCGTAAGTCGTCGTAGAATGCCGATAAAGAGTCTGATTGAAACTGGTCTTACACTTCCCGCTTTTGCGAAAATCAACCTTGCCTTGCGCATCCTCGGTAAGCGGGCGGATGGCTATCACGATCTCGACACAATTTTTCAAACGATTAGTCTGCACGACACAATCAAAATAGTCGCGACCGAAAATTCCGAAATAAAACTTTCATGTGATGATCGGCGGTTGCCGGCTGATGAAACCAATTTGGTCTTTCGTGCCGCCGAAGGTTTGCGCTCCCGCTTCGCCACGACTAAAGGCGCGCGCATTCGAATCGAGAAACGGATCCCGGTCCAGGCGGGACTTGGCGGCGGGTCGACGGACGCAGCAGTGACGTTGTTGGCCCTGGCTCATTTATGGAGATTGAACCCATCTACGCAGGATTTATTGGCCATTGGTTCGCGGCTGGGCGCGGATGTCTCGTTCTTTTTGTTCGGTGGGGCGGCCCGCGGAACGGGGATTGGAGACAATGTCGTGCCGCTACGGGATACGCCTGAAAAGTTCCTGCTGATTATAAAGCCGAATGCCAATACAAAGACGAGTGATGCATATAAAGCTCTCGATAATCGGTCCTTGACAACACGAAACTCGAAAACTATTCTTTCAGGTTCGCAACCGAAAGCGCATTTTGATAATGGGAGCTTTGCCTCGCTCGAAAATGACTTTGAGGAAGTCATTTTTGATCTTGAGCCGGAGATTGCGAGAGCAAAGGCGGCCTTAATGCGCGCGGGAGCACCAGCCGCGGTGCTGGCGGGCAGTGGGTCGGCGGTATTTGGGATTTTTGACAGCGAGGATGCGCAACGACGCGCCATTCAGGCGATCGAACTCGAAACTGGCTGGCGCGTCTTTCCGTGTAAGACGATTGGGCGCGACGATTACGGCACGGCGTTCGGCGACCTTCGTCGGCTTCTGGCGTAGAATCAAATAGAGCCGGCAATCTGCCGGCGCTCCGGATGCTGGGGCGTAGCCAAGTGGTAAGGCACCGGTCTTTGGAACCGGCATTCGTAGGTTCGAATCCTTCCGCCCCAGCCAAACTTCAAGTGATGAGTCGTGAGTCATGAGTGACGCGCGATTGAAAGCGCTCACCTGATTATCATTCGTCACCCATAAGTCATCACTTACTAAATGGGAACCACTGGCGGAATAAAAATCTTTTCCGGGAGTGCGCATCGCACCCTGGCCCAGGAAATCTGTCATGAGCTGTCCTGTGACCTGGGTAAAGCGCAGACAGCGCGCTTCTCAGACGGCGAATTCAATTTTCAGATTGAAGAGAACGTGCGTGGCGCCGATTGTTTTCTGGTGCAGCCCACGTGTCCGCCGACAGACGCCTATCTGATGGAGTTGCTGGTGATGCTCGACGCGTTTCGGCGATCGTCGTCAGCGCGGATTACGGCGGTACTGCCGTATTACGGCTACGGCCGATCAGACAAAAAAGATCGACCTCGGGTGCCGATTTCGGCAAAGCTGGTGGCGAACCTTTTGACCACGGCCGGCGCTGACCGAATTCTGACGATGGATTTGCACGCTGCGCAGATTCAAGGCTTCTTTGATATTCCGGTAGATCACTTGTATGCCGCGCCTGTTTTCATTCGCTACTATCAGGAAGCGCCGTTGCCGAATTTGACGGTGGTCGCGCCTGATACGGGCGGCGCGGAGCGGGCCCGCGCATACGCAAAGAGACTCGACGCAGAACTTGCACTTTGCGACAAACGGCGCGACAAACCCAATGTGGCCGAGGTGATGAATGTCGTCGGTGATGTTGAGGGGCGAAATTGTTTGATAGTCGATGATATGTGTGACACGGGCGGCTCGTTGACTAAAGTTTCGCAGGCTCTGAAAGAAGCCGGCGCGGCGCGGGTTGACGCATGCTTTACGCATCCGGTACTCTCAGGACGTGCCGCACAGCATCTGGGTAGCTCAGGTATTGAGCAGATAGTTGTGACGAACACCATTCCGCTGAATTCGAAAGCAGCGGCGTTGAAAAACATCAAAGTCTTGAGCATTGCGCCTCTTTTGGCGAAAGCGATCAAGTCGATCCATGAAGAGACCAGCGTCTCTTCGCTCTTCGTATAGCGAAGGGCAAACACTGAAAGTCGAGTAGCCGTCAGCAACGGCCGGCAGCAAATCAGCTGTCAGCTTTCAGAGAGAACAAGTTGTAAGCAGGAAGTGGCACAGACTTTAGTCTGTGATGTTCTACGTCTGGAACACAGACTGAAGTCTATGCCACTAATTCAGGAGAGCAATCATGGCAGAGAAAAAAGAGATCGTAGTTCGCGTTACCGCGCGCTCGGGTCGGGGGAAGAATGATGCCCGGCGCGCGCGTCGCAGCGGCCAGGTTCCCGTGACAATTTACGGCGGGGCTGGGGAGGCCGTAGCCGCGCTGGCGTCGTTGAGCGAGTTGGCGGCAATTCTTAGATCCGACTCGGGCCGCAACACAATTTTCACGGTTGATATCGAAGGTGTGGAAGCGACCGAAGTAATGTTTGCCGATCGTCAAATCGATCCCGTGCGCATGCGTTTGGTCCATGCTGATTTCAAACGCCTGGTTAAAGGCGAGAAGATTGAAGCGACTGTGCCTTTGCGCCTGGTCGGCGAGCCCTTTGGCGTTCGCGAAGAGGCCGGTATGCTCGAACAGCTCGTGCGCGAAATCGAGATTCGTTGCCAGCCGCGCGATATTCCCGAGCATATCGACGTTGACGTGACTGACATGAAAGTACACGACGTGCTGCACGTCTCAGACATTCCGATCGCTGAAGGTGTCGAAATCTTAGCAGAGCCGGATACCGCGATTGCGACGATTGGCGTGGTGAAGGAAGAGCCGGTGGCCGCAGCCCCTGTGGAAGCCGAAGTCCCCGCCGAACCCGAAGTGATTGGCAAGGGCAAGAAGGAAGAAGAAGGCGAAGGCGGAGAGGAAAGCTAGTAAGAACATTTCCGATTGCCAATTTGCGATTGCCGATTGGTTGGGTTCCGCTAAATCGATCCGGACTCGGATTTTCAATCGGCAATTGGCAATCGGAAATCGGCAATGTTTTTCATTGTAGGACTCGGCAATCCGGGAGATGAATATGCGCAAACGCGACATAATCTCGGGTTCATGCTCATTGATAAATTGGCTGCCGATGCGGGCGCGAAGGTGAAAAGGCACGAGTGTCAATCGCTGGTGGGTAGCGGGTTAATCGAAAACCAGCGAGTTAAGTTGGTGAAGCCGCAAACCTTCATGAATCTGAGCGGCGAAGCAGTTAGTTGTTTGATTTCCAGGGGTGAAGGCAGCGAAACCGCAACCGATTCGTTGATTGTGATCAGCGACGATCTCGCGCTGCCGTTTGGGACGATTCGTCTGCGACAGCGTGGCAGCGCCGGCGGTCACAATGGGCTGAAGTCAATCATTGCGGCGCTGGGTACCAACGAATTCATCCGTTTGCGCATTGGAATTCAGCCGGAACATCCAATCAGCGATGCCAGGCGATTCGTGCTGGACGAATTTACGCGGACTGAAAGGGAATCGTTGGCAGATATTTTAGAACGCGCCGGTCAGGCGGTGCGATCGGTCTTGCGCGATGGCATCGCGAAGTCGATGTCGCTGTTTAATAGCTAAGAGCAAAGAGCAAAGTGCTCTTTGCTCTGATTGGAGGAATGGTTTTGAACAAACGAACGTACGAAGTAATTTTCATCGTTGACCCCGCGGCCGCTGATGAGGAAGTAATGCGCCTGAGTGAGGGCGTGCAGAAGATCATCACCGGCCAGGGTGGCAGCATTGTAAAGACCGAAATGATGGGCAAGCGCCAGCTCGCATACGAGATCAACCACAAGAAGGACGGCACGTACGTGCTGCTCGAGGTGGAAGGTTCGGGCGGCGAGATTGCCGAAGTCGAGCGCCGCATGCGCGTCAACGATCAAATTCTGCGCTACATGACTGTGCGCGTCGATGAAGCGCGTCGTCGGGCGGACAAACTGAAGGACAGGCGCGTGCGCAAGGCTGCTAAGCAACCTGCTAACGGCAAGGCCAGGCAATCCGCGGCTGACTTTGAATC
The DNA here is from genome assembly GCA_035469005.1 of Pyrinomonadaceae bacterium. Classification (GTDB taxonomy): domain Bacteria; phylum Acidobacteriota; class Blastocatellia; order Pyrinomonadales; family Pyrinomonadaceae; genus UBA11740. The sequence continues at coordinate 4,413 of DATISD010000084.1, forward strand.
AGACGAAGAATCAGCCGGATAGTTCGTGGCTTAAGAGAAGGGGAAGACTATGTCATCAAATTATGAGGAGCGCGATCTTGGATTCGAGCGGGGATTCGAGCGGGGATTCGAGCGGGAATATGATCGCACGATGCCGCGCGGACCAAGGCGGATGCAGCGCCGAAAGATTTGCCGGTTCTGTATTGAAAAGGTCGATCTCATCGACTGGAAAGACGTGAAGTTGCTGCAATCATATATTCCGGAACGCGGGAAAATTTTGCCGCGGCGAATTTCAGGGGTGTGCGCGGCGCACCAGCGAATGCTGGCGGAGGCTATCAAGCGGGCGCGCAACATCGCGCTGCTGCCTTACGCGGCGGACTAATTTCTGAGTGGCACAGACTTCAGTCTGTGGTTTTGCCCGCCGGAATCACAGACTGAAGTCTGTGCCACTAGTTGATCGGGAGTTCATACAATGGCACATACACAGGTTCTATTACGCGAAGATATTGATAACTTGGGCGCGCGCGGCGAGATTGTTCGCGTGAAGGCGGGTTATGCCCGGAATTACTTACTGCCGCGCAACCTTGCGGTCGAAGCCACGGCGAATAATATGCGCCAGATCGAAGGCGAGCGCGCCGCGTTGGCAAAGCGCGAAGCGAAAGAACGTTCGGGCGCTGAATTACAGGCCGATCAGTTGCGCAAATTGACTTTGAAGTTTGAAAGAAAAGTCGGTGAGGCGGGCGTTTTGTATGGCTCGGTTACGTCGATGGACATCGCCCATGAACTGAAAGAGCAAGGATACGAAGTTGATCGGCGAAAGATCGTTTTGCGCGAGCCCATCAAGCGCTTCGGCACTTACACGGTGCCAGTGCGTTTGCATCGCGACGTGACGGTCGATTTGCCCGTCAGCGTACTCGGCGAAGGTGGTGTCGAGGTCAAGGTCGAAGAGTTGCCGGCGGAGACGCCGGCCGTCGCCGAGCCCGAGACTGCTTCAACCGAA
>DATISD010000085.1:0-4746 GCA_035469005.1 Pyrinomonadaceae bacterium
GAATGTTGGCAATGCCTCGAGAATTCTTCTTCACTTCGCTGCCTTCAAATCCGCGACCATCATCTTCAATTGTCAGTTCAAAAGCGTCGGCGGCGGAGACGTTCGCGCTCATCTTCACATGCCTCGCTCCGGCGTGCCGACAGATGTTGCTTAATGCTTCCTGTGCGATGCGATAAATTTGAATTTGCGCATTCGAAGGCAGGCTGAGTTTTTCATCCAATGCATCATCACAAACAAATTCATAATCGAACCTGCAACCGGGCGTCGCATGCTCGACCGCATGAGACAACGCAAACTGCAGGGCCGCCGACAGCCCGACATTCTCCAGCGCCGAAGGACTAAGGTCTTCGCAAATGCGCCGCACCTCCTGCGAGATTGCTTCAATTTCCGAACGAAGGGCGCGAGGCTGCGAAGGCGCACGATTCGGACGGGCCTCTTCCGCGTTAGTTGCGGGAAGTTGATCGACCAGCAGCGCCAGATTTCTTAAATCAGCCAGAGTTTGATCGTGCAGGTCTCTGGCAATTCGCCGGCGCTCGGCCTCGGTCTCATTGGCAAGTTGCAGACGGGCGTTAGCTAAGTCTCGATTCGCCGACGCCAACTCAGCGCTCGTGCGATGAATGCGCCGATTCTGGATGTAACCCCAGGCCAGGGCGATCAGCGCTAACGCCAGTAAGACTGCCAGGGCCGTGGACGTCCACGGAAACGGCGCGCGGGCGACGCTAAATTCGAACGAGAGCGGAACGGCCGGCGTCAGGTCCTTGGTAAAAGCGCGCGCGACCACTTTGTAAGTTCCGGGCGAGAGCTTCTCCATCGCGAATTGCGAATCATGCGCGAGCTTTTCTCGAATTATCTTTCCTGAACTGTCGTAAAGGGCGAACGCATATTGAAATTGTTCGGGGAAGGTGCGACTGCTGATGGCGGTCACGTCGACCAACAAACTGTTCTGCGGGTAATCGAGCTGCAGCCGCTGGCTTAATTCATTCTGCTGATGAATACGTTGGCTGATCACTCGGGCGGGCAAGACAGTCGGGGCCACATGATCCGGTTGATAGCGAACAATGCCGCGGTTCGTGCCGGCAATTACCTTCTCGAATCCCGGGGCAGACGCTTCGGACCAAACGGCGAACACGCGTTGCGAGGGCAAACCTTGTTCGACGTCCAGACGGGAAACGATGGCGCCGAATTGATCATCCAGGGCGACTTTGAATAGTCCATTACCCACTGTGGCGCACCAGACCTGCATGGAACGATCATGGCCGGCGCTGATGCTTAAACCACGCGCATTGATCCCTGGAACAATGTCCTTCAGTTGACCTGATTGAAAAAGGAAGAGTCCTTTTCCCGACGCTATCCAAACGACCGGACCATCGTCCAACAAAGACCAAATCGCATCGCCCTTCAGTTTCTCAAACGCGCTCTCAGTCGTTGTTTGTTTGCCATCGAAAATAAAAATGCCGGCACTCGCCGTGCCGATCAACAAACGCCCCTGGGCATCCTGCCCCAGACTTGTAAGCTCTCGAAGTCGACTGTCAGAGTTAGCTTCCGGCCAGACCAGTGTCCGCAGTGAGCCCTGCAATTTCTCGACGCCGTAGCCGTACGTCGCGATATAAGTCACGCCGGCGATGTTGGCAATCGCACGTACATTATCGGAATCAGTCGGCGGTGGAATGCGAGTGAACGGGGAGTCACTGCTCGGCGATGACGCGAACAAACCACCGGCAGTGGCAACCAACACTCGCCCTGACTTATCTTCGCTGAGACCATAAATAATTCGGCGTCCGATCTCAGAGACCGACGTCCAGGTCTTCCCACCATCGTTCATGTAAAGTCCTGAGTTCGTGCCCGCGAACATACGCCCGCGCGAGCTGCGAATCAGCGCCCGCACATAATTGGCACTCGCGTCGTCCGAAATGGTTTCAGCCCGCATGGAATTTGGATCGTAGCGGCAAACGCCTTTGTCGGTCGCGAACCAGACGACTTCTTCTGCATCTACGAACACTCCGAAGATGTGATCCGAACGGAGCGCGCCCCCGGTTCCTTCAAAGGTGAAGTGCTCGATCTGCTTTCCCTCAGCGAGGTGAAACGCTCCGTGCCCGTCAGTTCCGACCCAAATGTCATCACCCGCGCCGCGCGCAATTGCCGCCACGGTGCCCGTTGGCGCGGCGACTTTGACTGGCTTGAGCGGATCACTGCCATCGAATAACGCTCCATCTTCACCGCGTCCCAAACCGCCGAACCATAAATGCCCCCGGTTATCGGTTGTTAGCGCGTTGATGAAATAATTGCGAGGCTTGCTGACGAGTTCCTTTGGCTCGCCGTTCTCGATCAGAATCAAGCCGCGACTCTGCGTACCCAGATACAGCTTTTCGCCTACCATCGCCAGGCTGGTGATCTTCAAAAGCCCTGGATGATCCTTGTCGGCGCTCTGCAATGGTTGATTGGGAATGGTCTTAACTACGAAGCTCAAACCGGGAGTTCCTTCCCCCTGACGCGCCATGGAGCTCTCGGATCTCTTAACTTCGCAGTCAAAAATCTGGCCCCCTTCACTGACCATGATCGCGTGGTCAGCCTGTGGAGAAATGATCGCGGTGATAACTTTGCCCGCAGTTTCAGGCACCGTATCGAACTTCCCGTTCCAGCTTCGAGCGGCGCCATTATCTGTGCCAATCCAGAGCGCGCCAGACGCATCCGCCTTCAGCGCGAGCACGCGACCGGCTGGCAAACCGTCGGCGTTGATCGCGTTCGTGCGGCGTCCATCGTAACGCGCCAATCCGCCATCGGTCGCAAACCACGTCACGCCAAATTCTGTTTGCGCAATCGCATGCGTGCGATCCGAAGGAAGGCCGTGAAACGAAGTTACCGCGCCCCACTGATGCAGGTTCGGTGGCGGCGTTGGCGACGGTGAAGGCGAAGGCGCAGGAGAGGGAGATGGTGTTGGTTGCGGTTGATTCTGCGGTTGGTTTTGGGCCCGGGTCAGAAGCCCGAACGTGAGGGAGGGCGCGGGAATAGAATGCAAAAGGCAGAAAGCAGACAGCAGGAGGAGAATAGTGAAAAGTGCGCGGTGAGCAGTGAGGAGAGTGGCGCAAGTTGCTAACTTGCCCCGCAGGCCCAAAGGGCCGACATAGAGAAGCCGCGGCCGCAGTTGAGGCCTGAAGGGCCGGGATAAGACTCCGTCGCACCTTCGGCGCTTACTGTTGGAAAAACATGACTTCAACCACGCCCTTACGGGCGCGGCTATTACATCGCGGCCCTTCGGGCCTGTTTCATGCTGGCCCTTCACGACCGTTATCGCCGGGTCTCCCCTTCTCCACGTTTCCGTGATTTCGCTTCTTCCCGCTTCTGCTCCTCAACAAACTTCTTCTGATCGCGCTCGAGCCAACCTTCGAGATCGGCCGACGCTTTCTCTAACTCATCATTGTTGAGCAAGCCTCGGCGCAAGGCTTCAAAGAAGGCTCGCGTGCGCACGTTGTAGGCGAGCTTTTCGTAAGCTTCGTGTGGGGTGCCTTCCGGAAGCGAGACGAAAAGTTTTTCGTAGAGTGTGGCCAGGCGGCTCTCGACGCCGCGCAGGCTCAAAGAGCATTTGCGTGCGATGGCCCAGTTGGAGAGTCCGAGCGCGAGATAGTAAAGCGCTTCCGCTTCGAACTCAGTCAGTAAGGGGCGCTTGAATGAGTCCTTGAATGCGGGATCGATCATGTCGGCGCCATCTTCCAGAACGGCGGCGACGAAACGTAAGAATCGCGATTCAGGATTGTTCTTGTGAATGAAACCGTAGGCCGGTGGCGGATCGACGGACTTAACGATCTTGCGAATCTCGTTGATGTAAATCTCGTGCGGAAACTGCGTCCAGAAAATGATGCGCGCCGTGGGAAAGTCGCGCCAGATGGCGCGCGCGGCCTTCACGCCGGAAAGCTTCGGCATCTGAATATCGAGGATGCAAACCTCGGGTCTGTTTTTCAGCGCCAGCGTCACGGTTTCTTCACCATCAGCAGCCTCGAGCACCGGCTGGTGCGAAGGAAAATCACGCTCGAGTATTTCGCGCAGGTAAGCGCGCTGGGCCACGTTGTCTTCGGCGATTAGGATAGACATTGATTATTTTTCAGGAGCCGCAAGCAGAGCCTTCTTCTCGTCCGTGTCGCGGCATTCAGAGAGAAATCGTCGCAACCAGGTCTTCGATTTTGCAGCTCTGCCTTTCGCGATAGTCATCAGGCGCGGCAGATTGTACTTCAAAAAGACTTCGTAACCACCGCCGATGAAGCTACGAGCTTCTGATGAGGAATAAAAAGTGGTCTCGCCGATTTTCGTTCCCTGCTTTGGCTCATCGTCGGATTGAATGTTGGCGATGGCATTGATTTCGGCTTCTGAAATGTTTGACTGCTGCGGATCAAAGACGAACTTTCCTGAAGCGTTGTCCCACTTGTAGGACGCCCGGTGGTGATTGACGAACTCCAGCTTCACGTTTTCGTTATCGTAACCAGCGCTGTCGTATGTGACTGTGTATTGGACGGTTAGTCGATTTGCACGCGGCGCCCCGGGAATTGTCATCACCTTAAATTCACGCGCAAGTCCCGCCGGCCAGGGGCTGGTCCGGCCATCGGACGGATACGACAGCACCGGTTTCACTCCGTTGTCGCTGACCTCGTACCAGGTCTCGGCATAAAGTGCGAAGCCACTGCCGGAGCCTTCTTGTCCACGAACGACGAAAAACGGCTTGCCATTTACATAAGCGATCCGGTGGCGCGCCATTTC
>DATISD010000086.1:0-4922 GCA_035469005.1 Pyrinomonadaceae bacterium
CCCGCTCCCGCGGGCTCAATTGAAATTGGGGCTTGGATCCTGGGGCTTGCGCCCCAGAAGGCTTTATGCTGACGCGCAATCCGCGCGCTGAAGGCTAATGCTGACGTCCGCTTCGCGGACTCATATGAATCGTTCGTCGTATTCGATTCCATAGAAATTGTGGGCGAAACAACGGTCATCCCTTGCATCGGCCCACGATCTTTGTGGCCTCTAACAGGCTGATTACAATGCCTGACCCCGGTTTTTCGAAGTCGTCGGCGGATTGTGACCTCACGCCTTCGGTGATAGCCTACGGGCCACTCTTCCAGCCAAAAAAGGGGGCAGCAGCATGAAAGCCACTTCGAGAGTTCTGATTGCTTTAACGCTCGGTTCGTTAATCTCGCTTTCACTGATTCAGCGCTCACCGGCGGCCAAGGCTGCACCGCTTGATCTGTCGGGCGAGATCAACGGCGCTCCTTACCGGATCCGAGTGCCGGAAGTGTGGAATGGAACGCTGCTCATTTTTGCGCATGGCTATCGCGACAAGGCCGACCATCCTGGTGAAATTGATAATCGAAATGCTGACGTCGCGCCAAATGCGGCACTCGAAGCTCCCCTTCTCGCTCAAGGTTTTGCCTTAGCGGGGAGTGCTTACAAAGACAATGGCTGGGCCATTGAGGATGCGATTCAGGACGTCAAGAATCTCGCCGTTTTCTTCCGCGATAATGTGGCGCAGCCGCAAAAGACAATCATCGTTGCTGCTTCGATGGGAACCTTCGTCGGTTTCAAAAGTATGGAACAGTTTGGCGGGATTTACGACGGAGCCCTTTGTCTGTGTGACGCCGGCGCCGGCGCAACTCGTCTCTGGGACAGTGGCGTACCTCTTTATCTTGCCTACGACACCATCTTTGGCATACCTGGCTCGTGGGGAACAGTCGGGGAAGTCAGAAACGACATTGATTTCGACACAGAGGTGCTCGCGAAATTAGCCCCCGAACTCAGTAACATCGCAAACTTTCCGAAGTTCGAATTTATTCGACTCGTAGCGAAAAATCCTGGCCGCGGTCTGGTGCCACCACCGCCACCGGCCTTTTATCCGGGCTGGGCACTTACTGATTTCTTCTTCTTCACTGAGGCGCGTGCAGAATTACAGCGTCGTGCTGGTGGTCCATTCGTGCAGAACCTCGATCAAAACTATGACCTCCTCCCTGCGGAGAAAGCTTACCTTGCAGGTCTGGGCATACCTACGCCAGTCGTTGACTTCTGGTTGGCGCAGATGAACTCGCGTCGCGACATCGAAGCTAACCCAGCGGCTCGCAACTACGTGCGCAACAACACCGACTTCAACGGGAAGATCCACCATCCGATTCTGACCGTACACACGATCATTGATCCACTGCTGGTTGTGGCAAATGACTCTGCCTCCGCGGAACTGAATGCGTCGAGGGGTAAGGAAGAACTTCTCTTTCAGACCTACACAACCGGCGTCGGTCACTGTAACCTAACTGGACCGCAGATTTTGACCGCGATAGGCGCGATCGATCTTTGGGTACGCACCGGCGTGCGTCCAACGGCGGCGGCGTTTCCGGCCGCGCTCGGGTTCAACCCTGCTTTTGTTCCGCCACCGTATTGAGGTCTCGATAAGAAATCGCAAGTGTTCAAAACCAGGTCTAATCTTAGAATCGCAAACCGCAGGCCTGACCCCGATTTTGTTTCTGAACCTTCGCTTCCGGGAGATCGTTACACTCCGAATGGCTTTGCCCAAAAGGAAATTCACAAGGCTCGGCTATGCCGCCTGATGTGCGGAAGCGCTCGCGCTTCCGTTCAGAGCCTCACCTGTAAATATTTCGTGCCTACGACACGTTCACCGCGGTGACGCTTTTGGTGGCCGCCCGGTCCGCCGCCCAGTTCCATTACATGGGTGGGCTATTTTCAATCTCTACTCCGACAATCGAATCAACGGGTGTTGCGGCTTTGGTCAGAACTCCTGGCAGCGGTCGATAAACTTACTAGCCTAATTAGCGGCCCGGACTGAAAAAACAGGATCTTTGTCACTTTCTTATGATGAAAGCAGACGAGGTCCGACAGGTTGTCCAAAATCGCACTAGTACACGACTATTTCGTTCAGATGGACGGCGCCGAGCGTGTGGTTGAGGCCATGCACGACTCTTTTCCTTCGGCCCCGGTTTACACCACGGTAGCCTTGCCACAAATGCTTCCGGCCAGGTTGCGCGCCGCCGACATCCGCACGTCGGCCTTGCAGAAACTACCGGCGATGGATCGCCGGTTTCGCCATTACTTCCTGCTGTATCCGTTTGCGGTTGAGAATTTCGATCTGTCGCAGTACGACTTGATCTTCAGCAGCAGCTCGGGCTATGCGAAAGGTGTCCGTCGCAAACGAAGCACGATTCACGTTTGCTACTGCCACACACCGATGCCCTGGGTTTGGCGCTATGAAGACTATGTCATGCGCGAAAAGTTTGGCCGCGGCATAAAGTCTCTCTTGCCCTTCTGCCTCTGGGGACTGCGAAAGTGGGATTTGCGCGCCTCGCAACAGCCCAACTACTACATCGCAAACTCACGTCTGATCGCCGAGCGAATTCAGACAATCTACGGCCGCGAAGCATTCGTCATTCCGCCGCCAATCGAAGTCAATCGCTTCCACATGTCCAACGACATTGAGGACTATTATTTGATCCTTTCGCGGTTGATGCCCTACAAGCGCATCGACCTTGCAATCGAAGCCTGCAAGCGGATGAATCGACGATTGGTGATCATCGGCGATGGCCCGGATCGCGCGCGACTGGAAAAAATGGCGGACGATAAAATCGAGTTTCTCGGGCGCCAGCCGGACCCGATCGTTAACTATTACGCCGCCCGATGTCGCGCGTTGCTGTTTCCGGGCGAAGAGGATTTCGGCATGGCGCCTTTGGAAGCCAACGCTGCTGGTCGCCCAGTCATTGCCTACCGCGGTGGCGGTGCTGTCGAAACGGTCGAGGAAGGCAAGACTGGTCTCTTCTTCGATCATCCGGACAGCAGTTCGCTTTGTACGGCAATCGAGCGATTCGAAGCTATGGTGTGGAGCCAAATTCTCCTGCGCCGGCACGCCGAGAAATTTGATCGAAACGTCTTTGCCTTTCGGGTTCTGCAATTTCTGGGATCGGTGGCGCCGGCTTCCTGCTCGGAAGAATTGCTCTCGGGTGCGCGCTTGCTTTCTGAGAGTATTTCCAAGCGGGCCTGGCCCAGGGCAATCGCGGGATAGTTATCAATGATGGAAACCACCTCATTATTTGATCGAGACAAAATCGCAGCCCAGATTGCGAGCGGTGCGCAGCAAACCTGGATGCGCGGACCGCTGGCTCCGGTCATCTGGCCCAATGAAGTTCATGTTTGGCGCGCTCGTCTCGATGTCCCGTGGTCATGGACGTTTGACGAAGCATTGTCATTGGAGGATCGCGCGCGGGCCGATCGGTTTCGTTTTGAATCTGATCGTCGCAAGTTTTGCGTTGCGCGGGCCTCGCTGCGATTGGTTCTTGGCCGGTACTTGAAGGCGAAGCCGGGGCGTTTAAAGCTCGACACCGGTGAATTTGGCAAACCGTATTTCGCAGACCAGAAGGCATCACAGGGTTTACGGTTCAACCTTTCTCATTCGCACCAACTCGCACTAATCGCGATTACGCGCGATCGTGAAGTGGGCGTGGATGTCGAGTACATCCGGCCCAATTTTGTCACCGACGAAGTGGCCGGCCATTTCTTTTCGGCGGCTGAAGCTAAAGAGCTTCGCTCGTTGCCCTTCGAACTGAAAACGCAATCGTTCTTCAACTGCTGGACACGCAAAGAGGCTTATATTAAGGCCCGCGGTGAAGGCCTGTACTGCCCGCTCGATCAATTTGATATGTCTTTGTCCCCGGGCACTCCGGCCATGCTGCTCAACAGCAGAATCGATTCGAAAGAAGTATCGCGCTGGACGTTTCAGGATCTCTTTCCCGGTCCTGATTATGCGGCGACGCTGGCAGTCGAGCGCGGTTTCTCGCGACTGGTCCTCTGGGATTTGTTGTAACGCAATCTGTTAGATTGCGCCCAGCTCCGGTCTACCTGGCACCGGTGAACTAATCCGGCAAAATCCAGCGGCTGTCGTTTCGTTTTCATACTCCCTGTCACCTCAGGACTGTTCCAATGTCACGCAAAAGTCCGCGAACGGTGTAGAATTTTCGGCACAAACACATGGCATGTTGCTTGCTCAACGTCCAATCGGTATGGTGTGGAAGGGGGCACTAAAATGATTCGAAGAATTCTGATCGGTATTGCAATTGCCTCGCTGGCGTCGCTGGCCGCGAGTTGCTCAACCGATCAAACATCAACTACTAATGCGAACGCAAATACCGGCAATACGGCGACGACCACTGCCGCTGCTCCTGACAATTCAGAGATAACCACGACGAACGAAAATGGAGTGCGGACAGAAACGCGGACATTTCGCGGCAATCCACGGGTGTCGAAGGTCGTGGTTACGACCCGCGAGGGAAATCGAACCGTCAAGGTTTACTCGCCCAGCGGCGAAGAGCGAGAAATGAAGAGCCAGCCCGAACGCGCCCTGGATGCGACGGGCGACGCGATTGCGGACTCAGTCGGTTTTGTTAAGGACAAGAGTACCGATGTTGGCGAAAAAACAGTCGATGTGTCCAAAGACGTTGTGGACAAGACCAAGGAGGGAGCCAAGACTGTCGGCGAGAAAACCAAAGAAGGCGCCGAGAAGGTAGCAGACAAGACAGTCGATACCACCAAGACAGTCGCCAACAAGACCAAATCCGGCACCAAAACGGTAATTAACAAAACCGCAGAAGGCGCGAAGAAAACCGGCAACGCGATCAAGAAAGTCGTCGTGCCTTAGCCAGCAGGTGACAATAGCGAAGCGGTGAGTTCACCAAAGTTGGTACGCACGC
>DATISD010000087.1:0-5166 GCA_035469005.1 Pyrinomonadaceae bacterium
AGGGCGTCAGTCATTCAATCGCAACGAACGCAGAATCGTCAGAAAAGTACTCTGATAAGTCTGATATTCACTACTAGGGCTTACCGCAATCATATAAAAAAGCTGGCCGTCTCGCAGTTGAGTCGTAACGACGTTAATGATTTCAGCGCGACCGTTAGCCTCGTTGACGTTGTCCAAAGTAAGCAGCTGACCGTAGCGGCCGTCAACGTCCATGCGTTGATACCCGCCGCGTGCCCGCAGGTTGCTATTCCCCTGCTGCAAGCCGTTGATGAATTCATCTGTCGCCTGCTGTAGGTTTCGATTTCGAGTCTGCGTCACGCCCAGGTTTACTGCATGGGTAAACACCATCTGCCCATTTCCCGAAGTGCCATACGCGCCGTTGGGCGCAAACCATAGGGTATTCTGCTCATTTATCTCGCGCCAGTTATCGGGGATACTCACCGTGAATGTTCCTTCGTTGTAAGTGCGATAGCGAGACGACGGATACTCTACCCGACCACTCGGCAGATTCGGATAGTCGGTCCGGTCGCCAGTCGGATACTGCGGCCCTTGATTTGGATACCGGCGGCCGCTGCGCGCAATTTCGGCCATCGTCGGCGCGCCCGGATAACCTCGCAGACGCTCCTTAATGCCATAAAATTCGCGACTGTCGTTGCGCATCGCGGTGTTGATGCGAAGGTTCTGCGCTTCCTGATTTATGCGCGCATAACGATCCTTCGAACTCGGGTGATCGCTGAGGAAGCCGCCACCACCACCGCCCTGCGCTTCGATAGTGCGAAACATGTTTGCGAGGTCGCGTGGATCGTAACCGGCATTCGCCATGATGCGTGAGCCGAGCAGATCCGCTTCGGTCTCGTACTCGCGACTGAATTTCAGGAAATAGACTCCCACACCCTGGGCGCCAATTTGGGCCGCGGCGCCGGCCGGCCCCCCCAGGATGGCCCCGCCAATCCCCAGGATTCCTGCGAGCACGCTGTATTTCTGCGCTTTGGTCGCCTGCGCGGTGCCGTGACGAAGCGCCACGTGACTCAACTCATGGGCCATGACACCGGCCATCTCACCCTCATTGCGCGCTGCTTGAATCATGCCGCGGTCGACATACATTGGCCCACCGGGCAGGGCAAACGCGTTGATATCGCTCGCATTGATCACTTTGAAGTAATAACGAAACTCAGGATGCTGAAACTCGGACGGAATCGCCGCGACCAGACGTTGGCCGACTCGCTCGACATAGGCGCCAACTTCCGCATCGCGCAGCAAGGGAAACTGTTGTTCGGCTTCCCCGGCTGCCTGCCGGCCAAGTCGCACATCTTCCTGAGGGCTGAATTTATTACTGTGATACTTGATTTGCGTCTGCGCAAAAGTCGCGACCGGCATGAGCACAATCGCAAGGGCAATCTGCAAGGCGAGCGACTTAATGGCGATGCTAAAAAACGGTCTACTCATTGGAATACTCCTTAAAGCTCTCATGGATTGGCGTTGACGCGTCCTCAAATGGTTTCGATGTCATTTGGTGAATAGCGTTTGCCAACCTGAAATTCGCTAACAACCGCGGTGCCACCCATTAGAGTGCACCCAAAACTCGTTCTTTTGTGCCGCTGCCGTTGCCAGAACCGATTCATATGCATTCAGTTACGGCCGATGCGTCCGGTTCCGCGACAATGCGCGCGCCGGCAGGCGCATTCTAACAAACTCGATTTGGTCGATAAGAACGCCGATTTCGTTCGGCAGGGAGAGAAGCGACGCTATTATTTTCGTGGCTTAATCTTTTCGTCAAGCCATTTACTGGGCTCGTCCAGCGGCGGGATCACGAAAGATCTGCCTTTCCAGACGCGGACCATTGCAATTATCAAAAAAATAGTGCTGGCCAGTTTGAACAGGCCGCTACCTGTCCAACGCCCGGAAAAAATGCCGGCGAACATCAGCAACATGCTGATTGCAGTAATGACGATTTGCAGGGCCATTCCCTGTGCCGCATGAGAACGAACTCTGGTTTCGGTGCGCGGCACGAGCAAGAGTTCAATTACCGAGGCGACAATTGCCAGCCAAAACGGCAGATACGGAAGGATGACTGCCCAACGTTCCGGAATGCCGAGCCCGCTGACGGTATTCGATCCAGGCTTTGCCATAGCCTGGAGCGCCGGAGACTGATAAATCGCTGGTGGCGGGACGGGCGGCGGCTGATAAATGTCTGCGGAAGGAATTCGAGGCGGCTGGTACGTCGCCGCAGGTCTCGGCTGCGGAGGCACGAAAACTGACGGATACGAGGTTACTTTGTCGCCGATATGGCGCGTGGGCGCTTCGCTCTCGGAATAGGCGCGCACACTGTCGTTTTCAGAGCGGTTGATCTCCAGCGTGGGGCCGCCGAAAACTTTTTCGGTTTGAGGACCTGAAGCGTCCGGCGCAAATGAATCAGTCGCTCGATCCGCGAATTCCTCGTCGAGCGGATTCGTGTCGTACTTACTGCGTTTCGGCTCCATTTAATTATTGTACGTGAGCCTGGTGGCTATGGTTTCGCGTCCAGTTCTGCAACGATGCTAAAAGGCGCCGGCTGCCACTTGCCTTCCCTCTCGGAGATGCGAAACGCTTTCAGGCAAGGCTCTTGATTTCCCAATCCCACAATAAGGTAAACCGCTGTCGGGTAGTAGGCAAGCCGGACATCTGTTTCTGACGGATAAGGATCAGTTGCGCGAGGATGTGAATGATAAATGGCCAGCAGATGCTCGTCGCGCTCGCGTATTGTGCGCTGAGCAGCGAAGAGATCTTCGGGCGCGGCTTCGTAAGTTACGCGACGGTTAGGAGCAACATTGCCCAGGGGATAGACGCTTTGAGCCAGGCCGTCTTCGGTGCCGCCAACGAGCCCGCAGCATTCCTCGGGATCGGCTTCGCGAGCGTGCGCGATGATTTCGTTAGCTTGATTCTGTGTGATCGATAATGTTATGGCGGTCAATTTCTACAAATGTGTCGTCCCTAACGGGACGAAAAACGCGCGGCCTATGCCGCGTCACCTCAACCGAAATCGATTCTCACTCACAATCTTCACTCGTCTCATTCACCCACAATCTTCAGATGCAACTCTGCCAACTGTTTCTGATCGACTTCGCCCGGTGCGTCGATCATCAAATCCTGCGCCGACGCCGTCTTGGGAAAGGCCATCACGTCGCGAATATTCTCGGTCGGCACCAATACCATCAGCGTCCGTTCGATTCCCGAAGCGATACCGCCGTGCGGCGGAGTTCCATAAGACAACGCGTCAAGAAAGAATCCGAATCGTGCCCGCGCATTCTCTTCCGACATACCCAGCGCTTTGAAAACCAACGCCTGCACATCGCGACGGTGAATTCTGATCGAGCCACCCGCGACTTCGACGCCATTAATGACGGCGTCATAAGCCTTGGCTCTCAACTCGCCAAACAACTCGGGTTGACCATTAACCGCGCCTTTGAGCACTCCGACGTCTTCATCCAGAGGCGACGTAAACGGATGATGCATCGAATAATAACGATCGTCATCTTCGTGATACTCGAACATCGGAAACTCAGTCACCCACAGCGGCGCGAAAACGCTTTCCGGAATTAACTTTTCGCGCCGCGCCACTTCGTTACGCAAGGCTCCGAGGCTGGCTGCAACTACATCAGATTTGCCGGCGACGATTAAGACGGCATCGCCTTTTTGCGCTCCCGCAGTTCCCGCGAGATCCACCACCATACCGTTGCCCAGCGCCTTCAAGAGTGAAGACGAAAGTTCATCGCCCAATTTGATCCAGGCCAGCGCACTGGCGCCGTATCGCTTCGCGAATTCCTGCAACTCGTCAAGCGTTTTGCGCGACATTGAGGCGCCGCCGCTTACCACCATGCCTTTGATTTGACCACCGGCTGACAACACTGACGCGTATGGTGCAAAGGTGGTCTCTGCAAGCGTCGCGGACAAATCCTGCAGCTCCATCCCTTCAATGCGCAGGTCTGGTTTGTCTGACCCAAACCTGCGCATTACTTCGGCAAATGTAAAGCGCGGAAACGGAGTCTGTAGTTCGGCCCCAATCAGACGGAAGATGCGCGCGAACAATCCTTCGACCAGCCTGTATATCTGGTCCGGCGTTGCGAAGCTCATCTCGATGTCGAGCTGCGAAAACTCCGGCTGCCGGTCGGCGCGCAAATCTTCATCACGAAAGCAACGCGCTATCTGGTAATACTTGTCCAGGCCCGCAATCATGCAGATTTGCTTGAAGATCTGCGGGCTCTGCGGCAAGGCGAAGAATTTCCCGGGCTGCACTCGCGAAGGGACGATGTAATCGCGCGCGCCCTCAGGAGTGGATTTGATCAGATTAGGCGTCTCGATCTGAGTAAAGCCCTGGTCATCCATGTATCGATTGATCTCCAGCAGCAGGCGATGACGCAGACGCAAGTTTGACTGCAATTGCGGCCGGCGGAGATCGAGATAGCGATACTTAAGGCGCAGGTCTTCAGCAGCCAGGGCTTCGTCCGAAGCATCAAGCTGAAACGGCAACGTCCGGGCATCATTCAGAATAACGATTTCAGTCGCCTGCACTTCGACGTCGCCGGTTGCCAGTTTCGGATTGCGCGCGCTTTCGTCGCGCATGACCACTTCACCCGTCACCGCCAGCACATATTCACCACGCACATCTTTGGCTTTCGCGTGCGCGTCCCGCGCGTTCTCCTGATTCACCACCACCTGGGTGATGCCATCACGATCGCGCAGATCGATGAAGGTCAGCGGACCAAAGTCACGCCGCCGCGCACACCAGCCCATCAGGATCACCCGCTCGCCGGCATCTTCTTTTCGCAACGCACCGCATGAATGAGTGCGTTCAAGATTTCCAAGGTTTTCAATCATTTTGGAGTGCGGCGGCTTGACGCCGCTTTCGTTTGCGATCCGTCGACTGGAAAAGCGCCGTCAAGCCGGCGCACTCCAAATTAGAAAAGCACCGTTCCCCCATCCACATTAATCGCCTGGCCGTTGATGCCGCGCCCTTCTTCAGACGCCAACAACAGAGCCAGCGCCGCAACTTCTTCCGCGGTGATCATGCGATTTTGCGGACTCATACGCTTCAGTGCTGCCAGTGCATCTTCAGCCGACTTCCCCGTTTTCGCGACGATGTTTTCGATTCCGCGCGAAGTCATCTCAGTATCGACATAGCCGGGACAA
>DATISD010000088.1:0-2657 GCA_035469005.1 Pyrinomonadaceae bacterium
AGGGTGGAACCGCTTTGCGGTTCCTGGAAATCGATCTCTTTCAGACGCGCACGTCAATATTGACAACGTCACAGCCGTGGTGCGACGCTGACCGCGCCACAGGAAAATGAACATGCCCCTGACGTTTGCCCAACCAAGATGCCGCTCTATAGTTGCAGTGCTATCAAGCATTGTGGTCCTGTTTTTCGGCGGCGTCACCAGTATCCACGCTCAAACAACGTCCGCGAAGATCGATCAATTTGGAGACATCAATGCCGAAGATGCGATGGCGCGTTTGGATCGCTTTGCGCTCGAACTTCAATCGCACCCGGAATCGCGCGGGATCATAGTCGCGAGCAATACCATCGGGCGCAACGTTCCCCGCGGCACGTTCCTGCGCCTGGCCTACGGTTATCAAAATTACCTGGTTAAGTCACGCGGGGTCCCAGCCGAACGAATCAGCGTGGTTGAAGGCGAGCGAAAACCCGAGACCCGGTTTGAGCTTTGGACGCTGCCCAGGAACGAGCTCTCGAGCATCAGCGAGGAAGCGATCGCTCCGGAACCCCCGACGCCTCAGCTATTCGACAGCTTACCAATCGGTCCTGAAACGCAATGCGTTGGCCAGCTTCCGATGGAGTTGTATAAGTTGGAAGAGGGCTTGCAAATTTTGAGCGATGCTTTGATGCACCATGCGCGCGCCAAGGTCTGGCTCGTGGTTCACGCGCGAGCGAGAGACTCGCAGGCAGCTGCGCAAAAGATAGTCAACAGAAGTCGCCAGCTGCTCATCAAGGATGGCGTTAGAGCCGAGCGAATTCTTACGGCAATAAGCTCGCCGAGATCATCAACCTGCGGCGAGGTGAGACTGTGGATCGTTCCGGCGAACGGCGCTAAAGCGGATGAAGCGGCTTATTATTCAGAGTTGCTACGCGAAGCCGAGAAGAATGGATACACCATGCGCCGCGTCGAGTTCAGCGGCAATGAACACATTCGCGATAACGTTCTGAGAAAACAATTCGTACAAGGTGAAGGCGATGTGTTTTCGCGCAAGCTTGTGGATCAGGGCTTGAAGAATTTCAACAGCCTGGGGACGCTTTATCCAGTCACGCTCAACGATGTCGAGGCTCGGATCGATCGAGAAGAAAAGCTCATCGATCTGACAATCTACTTTCGCGAGCGGCGCGGCGCGGCGCGGCCCGGAGGTAGACTGGAGCGCAACCGTCCCCGGTTGCAGACTTGAGTTTAGGACACCGAGGGTACAAGCGAGGACGCCTGCGCTCCCGTCCGGTTGCGGCATTTAGTTTTAGCGAGGACAGAAGAATTGGAAAGGAGGAATCGAGATGCGTCTGACTGAGATGGTTTCGTGCTCTGGTTGAGCGGCCAAGCTGGCGCCTAAGGTCCTCGCTCAGGTGCTGAGCGGGCTCGAGAAACAACCATTCGACGAGAATCTGCTGGTCGGTTTCGACCAAGCGGATGACGCCGGAGTGTATCGTCTGCGCGACGATCTGGCGCTGGTGCAGACGCTCGACTTCTTCACGCCGATTGTTGATGACCCGTACGATTACGGACGCATCGCGGCGCTTAACTCCATCAACGACGTGTGGGCGATGGGCGGCACGCCGGTCACCGCGATGGCGATTACCTGCTTTCCCAAGAAAGGGGTGGATTTTGCGATCCTCAAGGAGATCATGCGCGGCGGTCTGTCGATCCTGACGGAAAACAAAGTTGCGCTGGTTGGCGGGCACAGCGTCGATAACGAGCAGATCATGTTCGGCTATTCCGTGACTGGCACGATCGATCCGAATCATGTGGCGACGAATGCCGGTGCGCGCCCGGGCGACGTGATTATTCTCACCAAGCCGATCGGTACGGGAGTGATTTCGACAGGAATCAAACGCGCGAAAGCGCCGCCGGAAGTTGTCGCCGAATCAGTCGCGACCATGATGACGCCGGGCAAATACGCGGCTGAAGCAATTACCAAATACGATGTGAAAGGCGCCACCGATGTGACCGGCTTTGCCTTGCTGGGCCATGCGTGGGAGATGGCCTGCGCCAGCAACGTGACGATTGAGATTGAGTCAGCCCGGGTGCCTTTGATCAATGGGGCGCTGGATTTAGCGGTCGCGGGTATCCTCACCGGTGCAGATAAGACGAATCGCGAATATGCCGGCGAGGATGTCCAGATTTCACCGGCAATCGATCCGAATTTGGTGAAGCTGTTCTATGATCCGCAGACGGCGGGAGGATTGTTATTGGCAATTGCGAAAGACAAAACCAATGATTTGTTGAGTGATTTACGGCGTAATTATCCGCGCGCAGAGATTATTGGAACGGTTGTCGAGCGAGCCCCACCACGAATCTTGGTGAGATGACTCCCGTCGGCATATATGACTAGATGAAGTTCGAGCTTATCGGTAAAATTGAGAACAGAGAAATCATCGCCGTCGGCCGCCAAACACGTGCAATTCGCGATTTGTGTACAAAACGAAGGTTATCCCGCTTCGCTGGAATTGTGGAAGATTTACCGCGTCATCCCGGACAAAAAAGCGGCGCAGCATCACTTGGTCAGAGTTGTAGATGAATCGGGTGAGGATTACCTTTACGACCAGGGATGGTTCGTTCCGATCAAACTTCCGCCGGCCGCTAAAGAAGCAATGCTGGCAGCGGCTGCATAAATGGAT
>DATISD010000089.1:0-3417 GCA_035469005.1 Pyrinomonadaceae bacterium
CTCGCGGATATGCGCCGCCGTGACGATGTCATATTCTTCGAGCGCGACGACGCGCGACACTCGCCGCTGCCGCGCGACATAGGTCGCGGCGGCAAGGTAAGACTGAACACTCGTCTTCCCCGGAATGGCAACGAGATCGGCGAGGGATTCACGCGCCCAGTCCGCGGCCAGCAGCTTTTCTCTCGTTAGCAGCACAACACACGCGCCCTGCCGCTTACACTCGCGGATGAAATCGTTGCCCTTGAAGAAACTGGCAAGGCAAAGGATTGTCGGCTCGTTTGCTTCAGTCATTACGGTCTTACAGCCGACGTAACAATGTAGGGATGATTCGTAACGTACTCCATGAATCGGTCAACAGCCTCGGTGGCGGCCTGCTTCACGCCCGCGTCAACAGGATGTGACAGACCTTACCGCTGGGCGTTCCGGTTCGCAATCGCGGCCCGCAATGTTTCGATCGCCAAAGCGCTCGCGTGGTTTTTTCGCGTGGGCAGACCACCAAGCACGTCGGCAATTTCCTTTCGGGTCAGTTTCATCGCGTCTTCGACTTCCATTCCTTCGATCATTCCCGTCAACGCGGAACCACAGACCAGCGTCGAAGGACACCCATAAGCCAGAAATCGCGCCGCTTCGATGCGGCCATCGTGAATGCGCAGGCTCAAGCGCAGTCGATCTCCGCATACCGGGTTGGTTTCTTCCGCGACGGCGTTGGCATCAGCGAGTTCTCCGCCGTTGCGCGGATTGGCCAGGTGATCTTTGAAGATTTCTGAATATGGCAACTCTGTGATGATCCGATCAGCCGTTAGAAGAGGTCGATCGAAAGCAAGTTACAGAACCGCGAGCGGTAGCGAGCGGGTTAAGGTGCGAACTACGCTTTCAGAGCGTCTTTACCCCGCTCGCGACCGCTCGCGGTTCTGTAACGCGCCTTCGGCTAACGTCCTTCGCTCATGCGCGAGTGGTGACAGCGCGCGGAGATTTTCGACTGCGCGCGTCAACGCTTCGACAACCTGATCGACGTCAGCCTCAGTGTTGTCTTTCCCAAAACTGAATCGGATGGCCCCGCGAGCTAATTCTTCATCTCGCCCCAATGCCCTGATCACCGGAGACGGCTCTAAGGTTCCCGATGAACAGGCTGACCCCGTCGAGACGGCCACTCCCTGCATGTCGAGGTGGATTAGCAATCCTTCACCTTCGATGAATCGAAACGAAATGTTTGACAGGTGAGGCAACCGCCGATCTCGTTCGCCGTTGAAAACGATGTCTTCGATGCGGGCCTCAGCCTCGTGTTCAAATCGATCTCGCAAACGGCGCACGTGTTCGTTGCGGTCATCCATTTCCGCCCGAGCGAGCTCGGCTGCAACCCCAAAGCCTACGATGTTCGCGACCGATTCAGTTCCAGCTCGGCGCTCGCGTTCCTGATGTCCGCCGACCTGTTGTGGCAACAACCGCGTGCCTCGACGAATGTATAGCGCTCCCGCCCCCTTGGGTCCGTAAATTTTGTGCGCGGATATCGTCAGAAGATCACAGCCAAGCGTCTCCACGTCTATCGCGAGTCTGCCAGCACTTTGGACAGCATCAGTGTGAAACCAAAGACGACGCCCGCGCTTCCGCTCTTCGCGCACGAGCTCGCCAATCTCTGTTACCGGTTGAATCGTTCCGATTTCGTTGTTGGCCATCATCACGCTGAGCAGGATTGTGTCGGGCCGGATTGCCGCGGCCACGTCTGACAGTCGTACGATGCCGTCGTCGTGCACTGGCAAACGCGTAACCTCGCACCCGTGTTTCTCCAGATGATCAATCGCTCCACGGACAGAAGGATGCTCAATCGCGGAGGTGATTATGTGCCGGCCGTGGGTTCGATTTGCTTCACAGATCCCGCGGATGGCTAAATTATTCGCCTCGGTTCCACCGGACGTGAAGACAATTTCGTTGGCGCGGGCCTTGATAAGACCAGCAACTTGACGACGTGCTTTGTCGACTGCGGCTCGGGCCTCCTGTCCGAACGAATGCACACTGGAGGCGTTGCCGAATTTTTCAGTTAAGAAGGGGAGCATCGCGTCGAGAACTCTCCCGTCAACGGGCGTCGTGGCGCTGTGATCGAGATAGATTCTCCGCATAAAAGATCGTCAGTAGTCAGTGGTCAGTCAGTAATCAGTCGCTCCTCATCAGGCAATAAGCGCAACGCAGACTGGAGCGCAAGCGTCCTCGCTTGCCCAGGCTTGGCGACCGGGAGGTCGCGCTCCAATCCACTTACAACTGACTACAGCCTTTTCGGCATCAGATATCCGATTGCGGCAGTTGTTGCCGCCTACGCTCCAGTGTTAGCATTTTGACGCTACAACGCCGTGGCCAGCAAGTAGAGCCGCCTCGGATTTTGATGCTCTCCCTTTCGCAATGCCGAATTCAGCGAAACATAAATCGATGGGTACGCAAGCCTCTGGCTTGCCTCTGACAGCACGCCTGAGGCGTGCGTACCGTGCCGCGCTGTTCGGCAGAAAGGTTGAACAATGAAGATCCTCAGATACACTTTAGCTTTCCTTTTCGTTTTCACGCTTCTCGCGCCTTCTCAGTTTGGGTTCAAAGCCATTGCCCAGGACCAGCAACCCGCGGTGACTGCCCTGATGCGTGGTTACCGGACTGGTTATTCCGACGGTTACCAGGCGGGAGTCGGTGACAAGAGCGCGAATGCGCCAAAGGAATTTCGCAACAAGGCGGAATACGACCGCGCCGACCGCGCCTACAATTCGAATTGGGGGGCGCTGGAAGAGTATCGCGACGGCTACCGGCAGGGATTTGAAGTTGGTTACAGTGGGGGTTACGACCGCCAGCCGTTCGATTCGAGTATTCCTGCTGACCTTCGACGCCGGACCGAGGACAACACAGTTCAGAATCCTATCGATCAGAACAAGACACCGGCTAATAACCCCAACAATCCCGGAGATGAGCCTGCGACCAACCTCGTAATTCCGCGCGACACAATCCTGCGCGTTGAGTTGTTGAATGAACTTTCGACGGAAATTTCGCAGCAGGGAGATCGATTCCAGGCACGCCTGGTCGACCCCAAACAATACGACGGCGCAATTCTTGATGGTCACATCGCGCAGCTCAAGCGACCCGGGAAAGCAAAAGGCACGGCCCAACTGCAGTTGGCTTTCGATCAGATAAAATTTCCGAGCGGCCGGACCTCGAAACTGAGTGCGCAGGTGATTGAAGTCGTTCCCAACGGCGCGACGCAGGCGGGCAAAGCCGATTCTGAAGGTGGCATTAAAGGTCAGGACTCTACTAAAAGCGACGTTGGAAAAGTCGGCGGCGCAGCGGGCATCGGCGCCGTCATTGGGGCAATTTTTGGCGGCGGGTCCGGCGCCGCTGTCGGTGCAGGTATTGGGGCCGGCGTAGGCACAGCCGGCGTTTTGACGCAGC
>DATISD010000090.1:0-2794 GCA_035469005.1 Pyrinomonadaceae bacterium
CGCCGAAGAAGTCCTTTGGCGACGACTCACAACGCCCGACTGGATCAAAGTTACGAACGGCACGAGTCGAGTGTCGTCGGCGGCCTTCAAAGGTCACGATAAAGATCTTGAGCTTTCAACTCATATTGCCAGACTCACTACTTTGGATTGGGTCTTCGGCACTCCTCCTGACTCGTTAGGCGTAGCGGAAATCCTTGCACAGTATCCGCAAGAACTCGGCTTAAGAGTAGAGCATGATCCCGAACCGAATGACTATTCTCATGCTGTAATTCATCTGAGTCCCGTTTATGGAAATAGAAAGAAGCACGCTAAGAAAATGGCCTCTCACGCGCTTCTTAGGCCAAAACCTCTCGCAAAGCTGGCAGCGGGAGATGCCGATTAGAGCGCACCCGTTCGAGAATGTCTCACTCCAACCGGTAATTCGGCGCTTCCTTGGTAATCACCACGTCATGCACATGCGATTCGCGCAGGCCGGCGGCGGTCACGCGCAGGAACCGAGTTTTTTCCTGAAACTCTTTCACGGTCCGACAGCCGGTGTAACCCATTCCCGATCGCAACCCGCCGACAAGTTGCGTGACCATTTCAGCGAGGGTCCCACGATAGGGAACGCGGCCTTCGATTCCTTCCGGCACCAGCTTTGATTCAACTTCAGTTTGTTCCTGTGCGTAACGATCTCGCGAGCCTTCGCGCATCGCGCCAATCGATCCCATGCCGCGATACATCTTGAAGCTGCGGCCCTGGTAAAGAATCACTTCGCCGGGCGCTTCTTCGGTTCCCGCAAAAAGCGATCCGATCATCACGACGTCGGCGCCGGCGGCGATTGCTTTCGCCATGTCGCCTGAGAACTTCACCCCGCCATCGGAGATAATCGACACGCCAGTTCCGCGCGCCGCTTCCACCGCCGATTGAATTGCCGAAATCTGCGGCACGCCGGCACCGGTAACGACGCGCGTGGTGCAAATCGATCCTGGCCCAATGCCGACTTTGACCGCATCGACGCCGGCATCGATCAATTCACGCGTGCCTTCACCAGTACCGACGTTGCCGGCAATAAGTTGAGTTTCGGGATGGCGTCGCTTGATTTCGCGGACCGCCTCGATCACCCGAACCGAATGGCCATGCGCAGTGTCGATAACCAGACAGTCGACGCGCGCCTTGACCAATTCATCGGCACGTTCCCTGAAGTCACCGGTGGCGCCGATCGCGGCAGCGACTCGCAAGCGGCCAAGATCGTCTTTGGCCGCCGTCGGATACTTGATCGCTTTTTGAATGTCTTTGACCGTAATCAAACCCTTGAGGTGCTTGTCATCATCGATGACCAAAAGCTTTTCGATCCGATGCTCCTGCAAGACGGCTTTCGCCTGATCCAATGTGGTGCCGACCGGAACGGTAACAAGCGGCTGCGGCGTCATCACTTCCGAAACCGGCAACTCGAATCTCGTTTCGAATCGCAGATCGCGATTCGTGATTATTCCAACCAGATGTCCGTCTTCATCAACAACCGGCACACCGCTGATGTGATAACGCTCCATTACATTGAGGGCTTCGCGCACAGGGCGGTCCTGACGGATGGTCACTGGATCGACAATCATGCCCGATTCGGACCGTTTCACTTTGTCCACTTCCTCGGCCTGGTGCTCGACGCTTAGATTCTTATGCACCACGCCAATGCCCCCCTGTTGGGCGATGGCGATCGCCAAAGAAGCTTCAGTCACTGTGTCCATGGCCGCCGAGCAAAGCGGAATTTGCAGCCGAATGCCGCGCGTAAACTGGGTTGACGTATCCGTTTCAGTCGGCAACACGTCCGATCGCGCCGGCACCAGCAGAACATCATCAAAGGTCAGGCCTTCGGGAATCTTTTCTATGATCATGATTACTTCAGATTACTCCTTTAATGCTTCTGATTCTAAAAACGAAAACGCCCGTAGATTGGCTACGGGCATCTTTCAAACTCAAAACGGCAGCGCAGGTTTGCGCGCAACTGCGAGATCGCGCAATGCCTTTCTCCGAACAAACTTAAACAGTAAAGTCGTGCTCAACCTCCTTAACAGGTTCCGAAATCCGGATCATGTCTGATCGATCAATCAAATTTGCAGCTATCGCCCTCTGATAATTCGCGCTCCTGCCGGTGCCGGGCGGGCGGGTTCTTTGCCCAGTGCGGCGTTTATAGAATTCCAGCCCGGCCCAGACCGCCAACGAAAGGGCCGCCAGGATCAGGATTGCTAAAATCAACGTCATCAACGGCGACCGGGATTGCGTCCCGCCATCGTCAGTGTAAACGAGTGAGTGGTGCGTTTTCGATCCGTCATCATCCGATTCGCCTCGCTCGCGCAAGGTCCGCGCATAATCTTCCAGCGCGTTATGTTCGTCATAGCCGATAAACTTGGCGTACGCCCGGATGAAGCTGCGGTTGAAAATCCCGCCTGGCAGGCGTTGATAGTCGTCAGTTTCTATCGCTTCCAGATACCGGATGGAGATGCGCGTTTGTTCAGAGATGTCGCGCAGAGCAATCCCTCGCGCCTCGCGTGCGAGTCGCAGTTTTTCTCCAATGGTCTCTGACATTTCGATCGAGTCAGTCCCGGTTCATGAAGGGTCGCCCCGCTTCATTGATGCGTTGAAATCGACGAGTATGCTTGCCACAAAGACAATCTCGCAATCAGCAAAGCGATACGTTGCGCGCACTATAGCGCTGGCTTGGAAACGTTGTCAACATTATGAATTGCCCGTTTCGCACTCTTGATTCTTGCGGCACTCGGTGGTAGCTTGAGACGTAAACAGTTTTGTTTTAACTTCT
>DATISD010000091.1:0-3507 GCA_035469005.1 Pyrinomonadaceae bacterium
ATCAGCGAACGCGAACTTACTTCCAATGAGTGTTGCGCCCACCACACCAGCCGTGGAGCGCAGGAAATCTCGTCTGTCTGTGCACATAGTTTTGGAGCGCGAACGAATAGTCCGCATGAGCGCGAAGCGCGGGCTTTGCCTCAAAAGTGGTTTCCGCCAAATCCAATAGGGGCTTCGTCGACCGTACGACGGTTACAGAACCGTGAGCGATAGCGAGCGGGATCAGGGCGCAACTTAGAAGACCAGGTTTTTTCTCGGGCTTTCAGCGCCGTTCGCCCTGGTTGTCCTTTATTCCGCTCGCTATCGCGCGCGGTTCCGTAACGCTGCTCATGCACTTGGGTGGACGTAGAGTGTTTTTGGGGCAAAGCCACAGCCCGCCGACTGTCCGTGTTAAGATAACCAGTTGCCCCCGTTAGTTCGCATCAAAGTAAGTCACATCGTTATGATCACTTTTCGCAAACATCGCTTCGCCTTCATTCTCATGAGTCTCAGTACAATTTTTGTCGCGCTGATACCGTTGTTCCTGGTCGCCAGTTGCCGGCCGCTCCAGCAGTCCCCAGCCGAGTTGAAAGCGCGCGAAACGCTGCGTTCGATGACCCGCGGCGACGTCCTGCCGGCGGAAGATGTAGTCGCGCGGATCGAAAAAGACTTTCCGAACACGACGGCCGGTTCGTTGGCCCGTATAGTTCATGCACGAATTAGATTGAAAGCGACAGATTTCGCGGGCGCCGCCGCACTGCTTGATGCAAAGGCCCTGCGTGACTACACCGTAATTGGTGACTATGCGCTGTGGATGCGCGGCAACACGCTCGAGAACCTGACCCGAAATGCCGAGGCCCGCGCAGCCTACGAACAATTAGCAGCCGACTATCCAAATTCTTTGCGCACTCGCGATGCAATTCTGCATATCGCGCAAATATCGATGAATGAAGGACAGGCAGTGCCGGTGCTGGCCATTTTGGCGGAGCTGACGGCGAAAGACGACGCCGCGGCTTTGTTGTTGACAGGGAAAGCGCAAGAGCAGACAGGAAATTCAACCGGCGCCCTGGCGAGCTATCGACGGCTCTATTTTTATGCGCCGGCTTCAATCGAAGTCAGCGAAGCTGCCGCAGCCGTGGTTCGTCTGAAATCCAGCACGGTTTCCGCCAACGCGGCCGAAGGGTTGGGGCGCGCGGAAAAACTCTACGCGGCCAGGCGCTACAGCGAAGCGTACGATGCCTACACCGACGCCCTCTCTCGTTTCGCTAACAGCTCCACGCCGGAAATGCAGGTGCGCCGCGCTATTTCGGCCGCGAACGCGCGCCGGTATCCCGAAGCCAGCGCGGCGCTGGCAACTATTGCGACGCCAAACGAAGGGCGCGCCGAAGCCATGTTCAATCTCGCGCTGGCTTACGGCCGCGCCAAACAGTGGGCCCAGGCGCGCACCACGGCCGACGAATTGCGCCGGACTAATCCGAACAGTCCCTGGACCATGCGCACGTTCGTTCAGTTGGGCCAGCGAGCGGAAGACGCCAAGGATGACGTCAACGCGAGCTATTACTATCGCGCCGCGGGGAATTTCTTTCCCGGCAATGCTGAAGTCACACCTGCGCAGTTTTACCTCGCGTGGCAAGCGCACGATTCGAAGAACTTTGCGGAATCATCGCGACTCTTGACTGAACATCTGGCGGTTTACGCCGGCAACAACTCGGACTTTCGGGGCAAAGCGGCGTACTGGGCCGCCCGCGATAGTGAGCGCGCGGGCAAACTCGCCGAAGCGTGGGCAATCTATCAAGGACTGCAAACGCGTTACGATGCGAACTGGTATGGCTATCTGGCGAAACAGCGGCTCGACGATATGGCCCGCAATGGCAGCGCGCCGCAGACAAATTTTACGGCCGACTCTTTGGTGGGCCGCGCCGTCGCTAATCTGCAAACCGTCACGGTCGCCGAGGAAACCGCCGGCGCAGGTGAAGACGAAAGGATCGCTAAAGCCGACCAGCTTTCCATCGTCGGAACCGATGATTGGGCCATGAATGAGCTGAATTCAGCAGTGTCGGTCGCGCCCAACAGTCCGCGCGTGAACCTGGCGATTGCCAAAATCTATCGAGCGAAGAATGACAACGTGCAGGCGCTCAACTATCTGAAGCGCAGCTATCCCGACTATTCGCAAATGAAACCGGAAGAGATGCGGCCCGATGAATGGGACGTCTTTTACCCACTGCAATACTGGGACATCATCACGCAGGAGTCACGCGCGCGCGGGCTCGATCCCTATCAGGTCGCAGGCTTGATTCGACAGGAGACAGTTTTCAATCCGCGTGCAGTTTCGTCGGCGAGAGCTTATGGCCTGATGCAATTGCTGGTACCCACGGGAATCACCACTGCGAAACGGGAAGGCGTGAATCGGGCCATCACGATGGACTCACTCTTCGAGCCACGCCTGAATATTCAATTGGGCACCGCCTACTTCAAGGATCAGCTTGATAAGTATGGCCGCATCGAATATGTCGCGGCGGCGTACAATGCCGGTCCCAATCGCGTGGTCCAATGGCGCGCTTCGTTGCCGCTGCAAATGGATGAGTGGCAGGAGGCCGTGCCATTCCGCGAGACGCGTCTTTACATTCAAGGCGTCGTGCGCAACACGCTCCAGTATCGCCGGCTTTATGATCAAAACGGTCAGTTCCGTTCTGAAGTCGGTACCCGCGCCGTTTATCCTTCTCCCAACTCGACGGCGTCACCGGCAGACGCGACCATTAGAATTCGCCGTGCTATTGGTGAAGACGAAGAATAACGAAGATCCGCTGATTACGCAGATTCCACAGATCAAGGAAGGCCTCCGCCAGGTCGTTGTTTTAAAGACTAAGCTGAGTAAGGAATAATCTGTGAAATCTGCGGATGCTTTTCGCCCATGTACACGATCAAAGTCCGCTCACATCAACGCGAAGAACTCGTTGAATTTACTGATGAGGTTCAGCGTCAGCTTACTGAATCAGGCGCAAAGGAAGGCATCGTGGTTCTGTACGTGCAACACACAACGGCGGGATTAACGGTCAACGAGAATGCCGACCCAGACGTGCCGCGCGACATGCTGCATGCCCTGCGGACGCTGATACCGCAACATGGCATGGGCTTTCGTCACGGTGAAGAGAATTCAGACGCGCATATTAAAGCCAGCATCGTCGGATCGAGCGTCACCCTTCCCTTCTCTGAAGGAAGGCTCCTGCTGGGGCGTTGGCAGGGAATTTTTCTTTGTGAGTTCGACGGCGGCCGGGAGCGAAAAGTCATCATGCTCGTCAGGTGATGCATATCATGAAGTGATGCACTTGCATGAATGGCCGAGTGCAAACCCCACCCTCTGATAGGAACTTCCTCTAATTCCCGGAAAATCTAAGGTGATCTTTTTGCTCTGTGTGTTAGCGCACAGACGGATAAATTTGGGAGTGATTTCATTAACACTTCATAAAAAATGACCTGCGGCGAGATTAGGTGACTCCCTCCGTATCACACTGCCAGGGTTTGAGTTGG
>DATISD010000092.1:0-3540 GCA_035469005.1 Pyrinomonadaceae bacterium
CATTGGACATTGGACGAACATCATGAAAGAAGCAGTAATCGTATCAGCAGTTCGCACCGCAGTCGGGAAAGCCCCGAAAGGAACTCTGCGCGACACGCGCCCCGACGACATGGGAGCGGCCGCGATCAAAGAAGCAATCGCGCGCGTGCCTGGGTTGGAAGCATCCGAGGTTGACGATGTGATCATGGGTTGCGCGATGCCGGAGGCTGAGCAGGGCATGAACGTCGCGCGTGCTGCAGCGATTCGCGCGGGCTTGCCGGTGGAAACCAGCGCGATGACCGTCAATCGCTTCTGCTCTTCCGGATTACAAACCATCGCCATGGCCAGCGATCGCATTCGCACTAATGGCGCGACGGTAATCGTCGCCGGCGGATTGGAATCGATGTCCATGATTCCAATGGGCGGTCACATCATTCGACCGAATCCGTCGCTGATGGAAACGTATCCTGATTTCTACCTGAGCATGGGCTTGGCGACAGAAAACGTGGCGCGGAAATACGAAGTGTCGCGCGAAGAGCAGGATGCCTTTGCTTTGCGATCGCACCAGCGTGCAATCGCCGCTTTGGACACCGACAAATTCAAAGACGAAACCGTACCCTTGAACGTGACGGTCGAGGAGCTGGACGCCAAAGGTAAGAAGCAGCACAGCGAGATCGTTTTCGACAAGGACGAAGGTCCCCGACGTGACAGCTCGGCCGAAGCCCTCGCAAAATTGAAACCTGTTTTCCAAATGAATGGCACAATCACCGCCGGCAATTCTTCGCAAATGTCCGACGGGGCCGCAGCAGCTATCGTCATGTCGGAAGATCGAGCGAAAGAACTTGGGGCTAAGCCGTTGGCTCGGCTGGTCGCTTACGCGACCGCCGGCTGTCCGCCGGAGGAGATGGGCATCGGGCCGGTTTACGCAATCCCCAAAGCCTTGAAACTTGCCGGCCTCACCCTCGAACAGATCGAGGTAATCGAATTGAACGAGGCGTTTGCCGCGCAATCGCTGGCGGTAATCAAAATGCTGGAACTGAATCCTGACAAAGTGAATGTTAACGGGGGCGCAATCGCTTTGGGTCATCCGCTGGGATGCACCGGCGCCAAGCTAACGGCTTCGATCCTGCGCGAACTCGCGCGTCGCAACGGTCGCTATGGCATGGTGACAATGTGCGTCGGCGGTGGCATGGGCGCCGCGGGAATATTTGAAAGACTGTAATTTTGGAGTGCGGTGACTTGTCACCGCTTTGGGTTTTGACCCTCTGGAAAAGCGGCGACAAGTCGCCGCACTCCATATTGAAAGGATTATTCTTATGGCAGCCGTAGTCGAACAAAAACAAATCGTTAAGGGCGGCAGTTTCTTGATTGAAGAGCGCACGCCTACGGAAATCTTTACGCCGGAAGATTTCAACGAAGAGCATCGCATGATCGCCGATACCACGCGCCAGTTCATGGACGCGGAAGTCCTGCCGCGCATCGGCGAACTCGAGAATAAGGATTGGAAACTGGCGCGTGAGCTGGTTAAGCAGGCGGCGGATCTGGGGCTTGTGGGCGCGAGCATTCCCGAAGAGTTCGGCGGGCTGGCGTTGGATCAAACCAGTGGCGCGCTGATCGCGGAAAACCTGGGGCGCTCGGCGTCATTTGCGACCACGCTGGGCGCGCAGAGCGGTATCGGCTTGCTGCCGATCGTTTATTTCGGCACCGAAGCAGCCAAGCAAAAGTATCTGCCGAAGATTGCGGCCGGCGATATGATCACTGCGTACGCGCTGACGGAAGCGGGTTCGGGATCTGACGCGATGAATGCTAAGGCCACTGCGAAACTCAGCGACGACGGCACGCATTACATTCTCAACGGCGAAAAGATGTTCATCACTAACGGCGGATTCGCAGACATATTTGTCGTTTTCGCCAAGGTCGATGGCGATAAATTCACCGCTTTCATTGTCGAGCGACAGGAAGGCTGCATGCCCGGCGCAGAAGAACACAAGATGGGCATCAAAGGGTCGAGCACGACGCCCTTGATTCTCGCTGACGCGAAAGCGCCGGTGGACAACCTGCTCGGTGAGGTCGGCAAAGGTCACAAGATCGCTTTCAACATTCTCAACATCGGCCGCTTCAAGCTGGGTGCAATGTGTCTGGGCGGAATGAAACTCGCTCTTACCGAGTCGGTAAAGTATGCGAACGAACGACAACAGTTCGGTAAATCGATCTCTGCGTTTGGCGCCATCAAATCCAAGCTCGGCGAGATGGCGATTCGAACCTGGGTCGGCGAGGCCATGATCTTTCGCACGCTCGGAATGATTGAAGGCGGACTGAGCGCGATTGAAGATTCGAAGGACATGGATGGGCGCTTGAAGGCGATCGAAGAATACGCAGCCGAATGTTCGATCATCAAAGTCGCTTTGTCGGAATACTGCAACTACATCACTGACGAGATGGTGCAGATTTTCGGTGGCTACGGCTACTCGGCCGATTATCCGGCCGAGCGCGCGTATCGCGACACTCGGATCAATCGGATCTTTGAAGGCACAAATGAAATCAATCGC
Source organism: Pyrinomonadaceae bacterium (assembly GCA_035469005.1). Lineage (GTDB taxonomy): Bacteria > Acidobacteriota > Blastocatellia > Pyrinomonadales > Pyrinomonadaceae > UBA11740. Next base: position 2,529 of record DATISD010000092.1, read on the forward strand.
ATGTTGATTCCGGGACGGCTGATGAAAGCCGCGATGAGTGGCCGGCTGGCTTTGCTGCCGGCAGCGCAGGCCCTGATGGACGAAATTCTTTCGCCCTCGATGGCTTCATTTGAAGTTGACGAGAGTTTGTTGGGCACCGAACAGAAGCTGGTCCGGAATGCGAAGAAGGTTGCGCTGATGACCCTGGGCACGGCGGCCCAGAAATATATGATGGGGCTGGGCGATCAGCAGGAGATTCTGATTGGCGTGGCTGACATCATCATGGATGCCTACGCCATGGAATCCGCGATCCTGCGAACGCAGAAACTTGCGGCCGCGCAAGGCGACAAAGCCGCGCAACCATTTGTCGACATGACGCGAGTGTTCTGCAACGACGCGGTCGAGCGAATAGAAATGAATGCCAAGAACACTCTGGCGGCGATGTCTGAGGGAGATGAACTTCGTACGCTCCTCGCAGCGCTGCGCCGGTTTACGAAGATGACGCCGATGAACACGGTGGCGGCGCGACAGCGGATCGCGAATGCGATGATTGAAGCGAATAAGTATGTTTATTGATTCATTGCAAGTTGAGCTAAGAGTAGTCGAGCAAGCGCTCTCCTGAGTTACGCGATTCTCGATCTTCCATCCGCAGATACAATCCTGTGCGAGTCTCTTTTATCTCACTCGCGCCGGAGCGTTCGATGAAATACAAGCGATTTGAAGAGCTGCCGGTTTGGAAGGATGCGATCGAATTGGCCGTTCGTACATTCGCTCTTACAGCCAAGGCATGTTTTCGAGGTCATGCTGGCACGCGAAATCAACTGGAGAATGCAGTAGTTTCGATTTCAAATAATATTGCTGAAGGATTTGAGCGAGGTACGACGCAGGAGACCCTAACATTCATTTACATTTCGCGAGGTTCGGCGGGTGAAACGCGGTCGATGTATTCTTTTCTCCAGCGCTCACCTGGTTTTGAGGAACTCCGATCGGATCTTCCCGATTTAATTACCCGTGCGGAAAGCATTTCCAGACA
>DATISD010000093.1:0-8063 GCA_035469005.1 Pyrinomonadaceae bacterium
GACCGACCCGCGCAGGTTCTCAACCCGAATATTGCCGTTGGCCGGCAACTCGAGGCGCAATTCTCCGCTTGACTGCGTGGCGTTGAAGGACGCTGTCACGCTGATCGGACAGAGCGCGAGACCTGCTGCGATTATTAGGCAAAGAAATTTGTTCCGAGAGAGAGTAGGGGAGAAATTACCTGGGGCCCGATTGTGCATTCCGCTCATAACTCAGACTCTGGTCTTCAAAAATTCCAAGCCCGAGTCTGTGCCACTCATCTTTCGATCATATCCAGCATTGAGTCGGCTTTTGGTTGCGGCTTGGCCTTCGGATGTACAGTTTGGCCAAATTCGCCCAATCGCAAAAGCATATTGCCTTGATTGGAGGCATAGGCCAGACCGTCATCTTTGCTCACCACGCCGCTGCGGATCAGCTTTTCAATCTGGCTATCAAAAGTCTGCATACCTTCGGTCTCGCCCTGCTCCATGGCATCAAGCAGCGACTTCCCTTCCGACTCGCCGCGTTCGATGTATTCGCGGGTCCGCGACGTTGCTTTCAGGATCTCGATCGCGGCGATCCGGCCATCCCCATCGGCCCGCGGCAAAAGGCGCTGGGAAACAATGAAGCGAAACGATTGGGCCAGGCGCGTCCGAATAATTTGCTCCTCGGTCTTGGGGAAAACGCCAATGATACGTTCGACGGTTTTCGCCGCATCGATAGTGTGCAGCGTCGAAAGCACCAGGTGCCCCGTCTCGGCTGCCTCCAAAGCGACTTCCATGGTTTCGCGGTCACGCATCTCGCCCACCAGAATGACCTTCGGAGCTTGCCGCAACGCGGCGCGTAACGCCAGGGCAAAGTTGGGCGTGTCTGAATGCAGTTCGCGCTGATGGATAGTTGAACTCTTATGGGCGTGCAAAAACTCAATCGGGTCTTCGATCGTGACAATGTGATAGGCCTTGGTTTCATTGATCATGTCGATGACGGCCGCGAGCGTCGAACTCTTGCCATTGCCCGTCGGACCGGTGACAAGCACGATGCCGTTCTTTAACTCAACAATTTCAAGCAGCTGTTTGGGCAGATTGAAGTCTTCGAATCGTGGTGGTCGCGGCGGAATCACGCGCATCACGATCGCATGCGTTCCGCGTTGCTTGAAGATGTTGACGCGAAAGCGGCACATGCCCGCTACTCCGAAGGAAAGATCGGCCGATCCAAATTTTTCCAGCAGTTCATTCGCAGCAGCATTTTCGCCGATGATGAGCTTGGCGATGCCTAAAGTTTGCGCCGGCGTCAATTTGTCCAGCCCGGGAATGGTAACTGGTTGCAGCTTTCCGATCAGTTCGATTTGCGGCGGACGGCCAGGCGAAAAAATCAAGTCACTAACCTTGTCGGATACCTGCAACATCTGCTGCAGGACCTTCGCAAGGTTTAATGACGCCGGCATGGAAACCGTCGCCTCGTTAACATTCGTTTCTAAGGTTGTGCTCATCGAGTTTTTGTTTCAGAGCCGGGAGAAATAGCGACCGGATCGTTCACTTTCTTTTGATCTCAAAGACTGGATAATCGCAGATTTCACGTAAAGTAATGTTGGCGGATCTGCCGCTACACTCACAATTCTGACACCTCTTAAAGAGCCTTAATGATAAATAGGGTCACGTCGTCATGGGCTCCCTGCCCCTCGGTCCAGGTGATCAAATCGCGATGTATGTAGTCGATCATTTCCCTGGCGCTCAGGTCACGACACTGTCGCACAGCTTCCACCAGACGGTCCCGGCCGTATTCTTCCTCAGTTGAATTCATGGCTTCGGTCAATCCGTCGGTGTAAAGCACCAGCAACTGCCCGGATTCGATCGTGAGAAAGTATTCGTAATATCGCGAATCGCGAAACATGCCCAACGGGACTCCGCCGCGTTCTTGAAACCGGGCGGAGCCGTCAGCTTCCATCAATAATGCCGGATTGTGTCCCGCGTTGGAATAGGCAAGCGTGCGATTGGTCGCATCAAGGATGCCATAAAAAGCAGTGACGAACTGATTTCGTTCGATTGACTCCCAAAGCAGGTAGTTGACCTTTGACATCGTAATGTGCGGCGCATAGCCAATGTGCGTCGCCGCTCGCAGGCTGGCGCGGAGGAAGGCCATCAACAACGCCGCGGGCACACCTTTGCCCGACACATCGGCGATCACGATTCCGATTTGATCGTCGTAAATCCGCACCCAGTCATAGTAGTCGCCGGAGACTTCCTCGGTCGGAAAGTTGTAGGCGCTAATCTCAAAGCCGTTGAGTTGTGGATCGCGCGCCGGCAGCAATTCGAGCTGCACCTGGCGCGCGACTTCGAGTTGAGTTTCCAGACGCTGCTTCTCGATCAGCTGCTCATGCAGCATTACTTTTTCAATGATGATCGCGACCTGCGATGCCAGCAGCATCAATACTTCCAGATCGTCATTTGAATAGGCGTCAAGGTCGTCGCTTTCGAGATCGAAGACGCCGATGACTTCGTTATTCGAAATGATCGGCGCCACCATTTCTGAATTAGTGCGTGGCCGGGCGTTGATGTAGCGCGGATCGCGGCGCACTTCGTGCGAGACGTAGGGCTTGCCCGTAACCGCCACATGACCGATCAGGCCTTCGCCCATCTTCAAATGCAGCTCCTGCAAATCATCGATTTCATAGCCGCGCACCGCCTGGGTGTGAAAAACGCAGGTTTCGTCGGGCTCGCCTTCCCACTCCGCCAACGGCCGCGAACACTTGACCAAATAAATGCCGGCGGCGTCGTAAGGTATCAGCGAGTCGAGCGTGTCCATCACCAGGTTCAGCACCTCGTCCAAATCCAGCGAGCGACTAATAGTTTTGGTGATGTCCAAAAGCATGCGCAGCTTGTCGACGGTCGACAAGCCCCCGACGCTTTTCTGCATTGTTTCCGGCATACGTTTCGCGACCGTCCCAGGCCGCAGTTTCAATTATACGTGCTCAGCGCGCAGCGCAGAAGCATCTTTGTATTCAGCCCAGAGATGAGTGACCTTGATCCGATACTCGACCAGTTGCCGGCTGACGCGAAAATGACGAGCAATTTCGTGCGCCGGCCGGCCCGCCGTAACGAATCGGCGAAGCGCGGAGTAAGGAACTAAAGCCGCGGCGCCAACGGCATAAGCCGCTTCCTCATCGTCATGATTGTAATCACGAGTAAGAATTCGCTTTTGCGCACCTGTTGATTCGGACGCTGCCACTGCGAGCCGGTTCGGCGCGTGCCCAAGAAAAACATGCGCGATCTCTTCCATCAACGTAGCGCGATTTCTTTGCCTGCCGTGAGCAGGATTCAGAATCACCAACTTCCAACCGTCAGGCAGAGGCCGCGAACAAGCGCCGCCGGACCATTCGTCGGCTGCCTCTCCGAGTAAATGCGCCCGCGATTCGGCGGAAAGTCCTTCAATGCTGTCGAAGTCCACCACCAGCAGCCGGGCAAACTCTGCCAGGGCAAATGGATCGAGCGGTTGATCGGCCGTGACGCCCGCGAAATCACGCAAGCCCAGGGCCCGCAACTCAAATTGTTTTCGCTTTTCAGTGGGAGGCAGAACCAGGTATCGCACGAGCCATTATAACATTGACGCTCGGAGCACCGCGTTTACGTACCGCAGGTTGTCTAACCTGCGGCCGCACTGTGTAGCGATGCGCAGGTTAGACAACCTGCGCTACTTATTCAACCGCGTTTCTTATTCGGCGTCTGGCTGAACTGCTTGTAAGCCACGCGAAACAACTCTGACAGCGCTTTGGCCGTTTCCGGCGACAGCTGGCGGTCAGCGCGCAGGTGTGCCTCGACAATCTCCGGCGTGGACTCGTGCGGATAATAGACGACCGGCTTCGGATCGGAAGCATTGCCATGTCCATGGTGCATGACCCGTTCGATCGGCATATCCAACCATGACGCCAGGCGTGCGATGTTGTCAGCGTCCGGCTTCCCGGTGCCGTTCTCAATCCGCGACAGCGTCGAAGCCGAAACGCCGGTCTGATCCGCTACGTCACGCAAACTCAGGTTTTGTTGCTCTCGACGCCGGCGCACCGCGCTACCTAATTCTTCGGTATTGACTCCGGTTTTCTTTACCATGGGAAGAAAGTTTAGCATTACAGAGTTTTAGCTGCAAGATATTGTTTTATTCTCGCAACAGTGGACCCAGGTTTATAAGTTGCGCTGCCGGCGACAAAAAGAGGCGGGCCGTAGCCCGCCTCTAAACATGATACATCTTGATCTCGCTCTTAGGGCTGGGCGATTCGCGCCCGCAACACGGCCTTCGCAAACAGGTCACGCGCCGCCGGAACTACCTCAATCGCCTTGGCGATTTGCGGATCGTCCCTGGTCAGGACCTGAAGCGATGCCACGGTACCATACGCGGCCGTCGCCAATTGGAATCTTAACTGCTGCTCGATAAATTGCCGGTTCTTATCCAGCTGCGGACTAAAAACTTTCCAATTTGGATCCTTCGCCACGTAATCCTTGAAAGCATTGTAGACCGTGTCATTCATCGGGAAATCGGTCGCCGTCAGGTCATGCTCGTACACAATGGGTCGATCTACCTTATAGGCGCTCAAACCGGCGACCCGGCCGTTGGCCATCTCACGAGCAAAGAAAAACAACGGATCGCGTAAGCGCACTTGCAGGCCGGTCAGCAATTGGGGTTTGACTGCCTCGTCGGGCGTGATGCCACCGCCGCCGTAAACGGGCCGGCCAGTATCCGTATGGCTCGCTGGGCCCGCGGGCTGTTTGCTGCCATCTTCGCGCAGCGTACCGCCGCGATAGATGTAGTTGTACCAGCCGCCGTTTGAATAATCGCGCTGAATCAAACGGCCGGAGGGCGTGAAGTATTTCGCCGAGGTCAGCGTCAGGCCCGTGCTTTCCGGCAATGGAATAATGCTCTGCACCAGGCCCTTCCCAAAGCTGGTCTGACCGACAATCATCGCGCGATCGTGATCTTGCATGGCACCGGCGACAATTTCAGAGGCGGACGCGGTGTATTCGTTAACCAGGATGACCAGCGGTGTCCGGTCCGGATCGGGATTGTTTGATCTATACGTCCGGTCGTTGAGGCCGTTACGGCCTTTCTGAGTGAGAATGACCTGGCCGGCCGGCAGAAATGCGCTCGCCACACGAATCGCCTCATTCAGAAGACCGCCGGGATTGTTACGGAGATCCAGGACCAACGCGCCCATGCCCCGCTGATGCAGGCTATCCAATGCGTCTCTCAGTCCGTCAGCCGTGTCAAAGTTGAATCCACGCGTCATGTCGACATAACCGACGCCGGGGCGAATCATGTAGTAATCGGGGACTGATGGTTGGGGTACCGCATCGCGAGTAATCTCGACGGTTTCTACCCTGCCAGAACTGGCCCGCGTGACCGTTATCTTCACCAGGCTGCCGCGTGGACCGCGAATCTTGTCGCGGACTTCTGCTGACGACTTGCCGTGCATCGGAATGGCGTCAACCGCGTCAATTCGATCACCGTACCGCAGCGTCGCGCGCGACGCCGGAGAGTTTTGAAATGTAGCCGTGATGTAGGTCTCAACCTGCTCGCCGATTGAATAATTCTGGATGGAGGCGCCGATGCCAAAGTACTCGCTGCGCTGATCCGTCTTTAACTCGTCAAACTCTTCGCGGTCAAAATAGCTCGAGTGCGGATCGAGCGTCCGCAGCATGCCCATGATCGACGATTTATAGACGTTGTTGTAATCCAGCTTATTACCGTCAACGTATTTATCTTCGATGATGCTGAGCGCTTCCTTAAAGTCTTCGGCCACCGGACCAGTGGGATTGCTTCGCAAGTCCCGCCGCCGAGTCGCGATTGGCGGATCTGTCTTGCTGTTTGTTCTACCGGCTGAACTGCCTGGCTGTCCGGCTTGTTGAGCAAAAACAAAAACCGGCAGAGCAAAAGAAAAGATAATTAGCGCCACCAGCGCCAGCGAGAATTTGTTCTTCACTTAAAACCTCACTATATGAGAACCGTCGTTAACCCCAGGGGACCCCACTGCTCGATCGGTCGGCGACGAAACGTCGTTTTGCAATCTTAACGGATGCTCGTGGCCGCGGCAAGGTTGCGCTGTCAAAATGTAAAGTTAAAGCACCGGTAACTCCCCGCGCTTCCTGGCGCAACCATTTCAGGCCGCGTACAGCAAGGCTGTTCGCATCGCCGCGGCAGATTGCCAGCGGTTCGCTGGGTCTTTGGCGAGCGAGCGCTCGATCACTTCGGCGACGCGTTCGGGTACATACGGAGCGCGTTGGCGCAGCGGAATTATCTGACCTTCGAATATGGCCTTCACGGTTCCGGCAACGTCGCCGTGCGGACCCATATCGAGTGCGATATCGCCGGCCAACAGACTGTACGCGGTCATCCCAATCGCGTAAATGTCTGATGTTGGCCGCACGTTGCGGAAGTCGCGAATCTGTTCGGGGGGCATGTAGGCGAAAGTGCCGGCCATGTCGCCAGCCATCGTAATCCCGCTCATGCCCGTCTGTGTAAAGCTCTTCGCGAGTCCAAAATCGGTGAGCTTGGCAATGAAATTCGGCGACTCTCCGGTAACCAGAATGTTCGATTCCTTGATGTCGCGGTGGATGTAGCCTTTCGCATGCGCGTAAGCCAGCGCGTCGAGTGATTGCGAGATTATTTCAATGCCTTCGCGCAGCGGCAGCCGGCCACCTTGAGCGTCAGCCAGCCGCGCCGCGTCCAGACCTTCGACGTATTCGGTAACCAGGTAGACGGCGCCGTTGTGAGTACCGCTTTCAATAAAATGAACGATGTTCGGATGATCCAGTGCCGCGGCGACGTCGATCTCGCGCATAAAGCGCCGTAGCGATTGATCCGCGACGGCAACTTCGGGCAACAGAGTCTTAATGGCCACCGCCTGCCCGGTTTTCTCGTCCCGCGCCAGCATCACACATCCCATGCCGCCGCGCCCGAGCAATTTGATCATTTCATATCCGGGAACTGGTTGCGGCCGGCGCTTAAGTTCCTCGCGGCAATCCTCGCAGATGAAAGTCAGCTTTTCGTCAGGCAAGCCTTCGGTTTCATCGCGCCGGCCGCAATTAGCGCATTCAATCGTCACGATTATTGGCCGAGTCACGGTGGGAGCTTCCGAAATATCAAGCGGCGAGGTCTTGTCAGCCTCAACTTCAACTTGCAGCACGGTTTGCCCACCCTGAATCCGATCGCCACTGCGCAGGTAGGCTTCCGACACTCGCTGCCCGTTCACAAACGTGCCGTTAGTCGATCCCAAATCGCGCAGGAAGCAACGTGGCGGAGCAATCTCCAGCAGGCAATGATGGCGAGAGAAAAACTTGTCTTCCGGCAGGTAGAGATGCGCGGTATCGCTGCGACCAATCAGAAAGGTGTCGTGCTGATCGAAAGTGAACTCGCGGCCGGTGTAAGGTCCCTCTAAGACTCGGAGAATAACGCGCATAACGAGCGGCTACTTGCTGATCTCGAGATCGTCGAAGGCGACTTCTCCGGTGTCGCTGGTATAGAAGCCAACACGACCGCGTTTGTAACTCGCTTCGTCTACAATCGACGTCACGAATTGGCCGTTGATGTAGAAATCCATCTTCGTGTCGCGAATTCTAACTTCGAGCTGATTAGGATTTGTTCCGGTCCGAATCGTGCTGGAGGGCGTCCAATCAACGACTTTTGATTCGCTGCCGCTTTTGTGCAGCACAATCTTGTACTTCGGCTCGTCCCCGTTGTAAATGAGAAAACCATAATCTTCCAGGTTGCCGGTCTTTTTTTCGCCATGAACCGTCAGTCCGTAACCCGATGACGGCGAATTGCCGTCAATGCTGCGCAAACCGACGCGCACAGTCGCGTTCTCGTCGTAGTACTCTTTTTTATCCGGCGAGTACATCACGATGTATCCGCCTTTAGTGGCGTGCATGTGATACTCCTCATCCTGATAAAAGATGTTTCCGTACTGCGATGGGCCAGTGCCCCAACTCTGGGTCGAAAAATCATCCGTGAACGAGGTGAGCGACGAGCGGGTGTTCGAATTCTCGTTCGAGTCTGAGTTCGTGTTCTTATCCGTGTTTGTATTCCGGTTGGCCAGACGATTTGA
>DATISD010000094.1:0-5207 GCA_035469005.1 Pyrinomonadaceae bacterium
GTCTTGATGCGCGCGTGAATCTCGGATTGCCGGATGCGCACCTCTTCCTCAACGAAGAAAGTCGACTGGCTGTGGTGCGAATTCTGAGGAAACACCAACCGAAGGTTGTATTCACTTCGCATTGGGACGATCCGCATCCGGACCATGCAGCCACAGCAGGGATTGTGCGGGAAGCTGCACGGCTCGCGACCATGAGACGCTATGACGAAGAGTCAGGATTGAATGCCATCAGGATGCCGGCAATCGCGCACGCAGTTTACTCGCGTCTCATCCTACCCTCATTCATAGTCGACGTTTCGGAATTTGCAGAGAAAAAGATGGAAGCCATTCGCGCTTACGCGTCGCAGTTCTATAGCCCAGCCTCAAACGAGCCGGAGACGCGAATTGCTGAAAAAGGGTTTCTCCGGCAAATCGAGGATCGCGCGCGATACTATGGTTCGCTGATTGGAGTAGCAGATGGTGAACCGTTCTATGTACGTGAGGCGCTGAATGTGGATGATCCGTTCGCGCTGCTGACGCGGTCGATGAATATCTATTCCTAGTTCGGTGTTCCGCCTTCAGGCGGAGGCTCAATTCATGAACAACCGCCTGCAGGCGGACTCCAAAGCAAATCTACTTCTTCTTTTCTTCCAGAACGAAACGGGCGATGGCAATCACGGCGTTTGCCCGCGGCGCCTGGTTTTGAAATCCCCGCGCGAGCTCCACAGCCTTTTCGTAATCCTCGTTCGCCAGTTTGGTAAAGATACCCGCGACATCGAAATCCGAAAACCTGTGTTGGTGACTTGAATTAATTCCTTTCGCGTTCAGGTGAAATGCGATTTCGCCGTCCTCGCCCGTAAACTTGTCGGCTGAATTCGCCGCTTTGATTGCGTCATTCATTACTTCCCAGATACTCGGGCGGTTGAGATTGAATACGGCGTTTGCGATTGCCAGGAATGCGCGGGGGCGATCCGGATCCGAGGTTTCGATCCGGCGTGCCTCAGTGGCCGCATAGTCGACCAGGCTCATGAGCTTTTCACGATCGCGATCACCCACCGGGCTGGCGGTACGGGCCAGCAACCACGCTTTCTGAAAATGAGTCAGTTCCCCTGTCCTGACCAGCTCAAGCGCTCGATCGACATCTTTCTTCGAGATCAGTTTCCAGGCGATCGAGGCGTCGATGTAGGCGCGCGTGTTGTCGCGCAGTTCCATGTCATCGATCTTCTCGACGTAATCGCGCGCGCGCAGATCGTCCTTGTCAACCATCAGCAGCGCGAGCTGGACATTCATTTGATCTAGCTCGGCCGGGGTCCTGGCGCGATCGCGTTGTTCGATAAGTGATTGTTCGCGATCAGCGGGAGGCGTTCCGGGCGCGGGTTCAGGCGGCGCGGATTGGCCGTCACGATCAGGAGAAGGTTTGCTGGACGCGCGAGTCCAGATCCAAGCTGCCCGAATTGATCGACCCAATTGCGAGCGTTGTTACTCGCGGCCGCACGGAGACTTTCGAATTGAGCCCTCAGCGCGGGAACGGTTTCAGCCGGAGCATTTTGCTCAAACAGGGGCATTATTCTTCTGAGGGCCAGGTACTGAGCGTCAGTCGCGCGCGTGGATTGATCTCCCAGTGGGTGCAAAAGAATGGTGGCGGCGGTTCGGAAGAACGCCGCTCGTAGATCAGGACTGACGTTTGCTTCTGTTCCGCCCGATCCCATGCGCGCGGTCGCGCCTCCGTTGGGTAGAAATACGACCTGGGTATGAGGTGGAAAAATGTAGGAGGCCAGTAGCGAAACAGTGTTTGCGTCCGACTGCGGATTGTTCTGCGCGCCGGCCAGCATCGCCGCATAGCGCTGGTCGGCGACCGCTGCGTGCTTTTCCCGCAACTGCGTCAGGAAATCCACCGACTGAATATTCACCGAACCCAATGCTGGATCGGCAAATTCCATGGCGCGTTTGAGATCTCCTCCGCCTGCCAAATGCCTTGCCAGGTCTAATCTTTGTTCCGTGGTTTCATCAGCAACTGAGGGGCTCGCGCGCCGGCCCTTTTCTTCTGGTGTCTCACTAATTTTCTGGTCGCCGTACCTGTTCAGAAACTCTTCGCTCAAAGCTCGATCGCGTCTGGCCACGAGATCCAGAACTTCGCGGCGCAAGTTCGGGGGCGATACAGTGGAGTACCCACCTCGAGGATTTTTGGCTTGTTGCTGGCGGATATCCTCCTGCATTCGCTCCCGGCTCTTCGCATCCGCAATCTCAGCCGCGTCCCATGCCGAGCGAAACAACGAACGGCTTCGTTCCCGATCATTCTCCCAAAGCATTCCGGCAATGCGCGCCAGCGAGCGCGCGCGCACCGTGTCATCAGTAAAATGCAGAGCGTCACTGGCCAGATTAACCAGCAGCGATTGGGCGTGGTCGCGGCGTGCTTTCAGCAGTCGTTCGGCTTCCAGTTCCTGGGCTGTCTTCTCGCGAGCTGCATTTGATGTGGTTTTGTTTGCATCCTTTGGTTGCGCGAAGGTAGCAACAAAGACGGTGAGAATCACAGCAAATGCAAAGAAAGGGTAGCGACTCATATTAAATCTCAACGTGGCGATCGTTGTGCCGCCGTTCTATAGCGAGAAATCTTTGCCCGAAAGTTTGGAAGCGGCCTACTGCCCGCCTCTGGACCTTAACGAAGACAGTTTGTCTGGCAGCCGGACCGTGCCCCGTGAGGTTCAGCAAGGGCCGTTAGGCCCGAAATATTTGTAGAACGAACGTGAGTTTGGATCCTGAGGCCCGTAGGGCCGACATTTTTTCTTCATCTGGTCATGACAATTTAAGGCCGTACCTTCGGCCGTTTTGTTTTTCGACTGCCTGGCCCCGTCGCGATGATGTCGGCCTAAAGGGCCTTAAGCATTTCTGGCTCCTCCGCTTCTACAAATAGTTGGATGTAGGTCCCGTTTTAGAGGCGGGCTAGCCCGCCTTTGTTCCCGAATTGCCCGCGGGCCGTAGCCTCTAAACGTTGGGGAAGCTACTTCTTTTTCTCCTCCAAAATCGCGCGCGCGATGGCGATAGTGGCGCTCGCTCTCGGGGCCTCTCGTTCGAAACCGCGTACCAACTCGACCGATCGCTCGTAATCTTCCTTCGCTAATTCGGCAAAAATGCCCGTGACATTAAAATCCGACGCAGAACTACTTCTTATTGAGGCCATGCCTTTGGTCCTGAGACTGATTCTGATTACGCCATCTTCGCCGGTGAACCCTTCCGACGAGTTCGCTGCCTTGATTGCTTCATAGACCGCGTCCCAGACTCTCGGTCGATCAGTCAATAACAAGACGTTCGCTACGGCCATCAAGGAGCGCGGCCGATCTGGATCGGAGGTTTCGATCCGGCGAGCCTCAAGAGTGGCTTCTTCGGTTACGGTGAGAGACTTCTCACGATCTGTTTTAACCAGCAATTTCGCGGCTTGAAGCAGCGACCAGGACTTTTGCAAGTGCGTCAACTCGCCCGTCCGCGCGAGCTCCAAAACGCGTTCCGCATCCTTTTTGTCAATGTCCCAGATGATCAGCGTGGCATCAATGAACGCGCGCGCCTGCTTTCGCAATTCGGTGTCATCAACCTTGTCTATGAAATCGCGGGCCTTTAGATCGCCGTTCTCGACATACAGTCTGGCCAATTGAATGTAAAGTCCGTCGCGCTCGTCCGCAGTCTTCGCGCGATCGATTCGGTCCCGCAAGGCCTTTTCCCGATCCTCGCTGCTCTGCGGCGGACGTATTCCTTCACGCAGCGTGTCATCGTCGCGATTCCGCGCCTCTTCCGGTGCTGCCTGAGCGAGCGCATCCATCTGTCCGCGCAGCGGTTCGATCATCTCCTTCGGCGCATATTGTTCGAATAGCGGCATCAGCCGTTTCAACATCAGGTATTTGCCGAGCGGTCCGGCCGACGTTTGGTCTTGTCCTGGCGGAGCCAGTGGCCGCATCAGAATGTCGGCTGCGGTGCGGAAGAACGCCGCGCGCAGTTCGGCCGGGACGTCCGGAGGAGGAGAGCTGTTCCGCGAACTCTGCGTGTTGGCGCCGCCACCCTGGAACGTTACGAAAACGTGTGGCGTGAAAAGATACGACGAGAGCAGGGAAACGGTATTAGCGTCTGATGACAAATCACTCGCCGCCCGCGCGAGCAGAGCTCCGTATCGCTGATCAGCGGCGGCGGCATCCTTTTCACGCAGGTATGACAAAAAATCCAGTCCGTCGCGGGTAATGTTTCCGAGGGCAGGCGCAGCAAACTGGATCGCCCGCTCGACATCGTCACTGTTGAGTAGTTGACGGGCGAGGCTGAGCCGCTGGGCCAGACCCTCGGGCGAATCGAACGTATTTGATCGCCCTTTGTCCGCAATTTCAGTCGCCTCGCGTTCCTTTTCTACTTTGAGCTTCGCCAGTAATTCTTCCCCCAATGCGCGATCGCGCCGCGCTGCCAGGCGCAGCACCTCGCCGCGAATGTTCGGCGGCCCGCTCACGGCCACGCTGCCGCCCTTGGCCTGTTGCTGCTTGATGTCTTCCTGAAGTTTGCGTTGGCCTTCTTGATCGACTATCTCCGCTGACTCCCAGGCTTTACGAAAAAGTGTCCGCGCTCTTTCGGTGTCGGTATCCCAAAGCACATCGGCGATGCGCGCTTGTGTGCGCGCCCTCAACGTCTGGTCGTTGTAGCGGCCGGCGTCCGCGGCCAGCGCTACCAGCATTGACTGCGCGTTAGCCTTGCGCTCACGCATAGTTCGCTCGGCTTCGGGATCTTTTTCAATCTTGCTGTTAGCGGCGACACTCTTCGCCGGAGCGGTCTTGGATGATTGATTGGTTTGGGCAACCAGGAACGACGAAAGACCAACTACGCAGGCGATGGCGAGCAAAGGTCGATACCTCATTTTTTCGAAACCTCCGGGAAGGGCTAACGATGAATACACTGCGCTGGTGGAAAACACGCTCGGGGAAGACACCAGTTCCAGAATATTCAGCTGACTATTTTTTCTTTTCTGACAAGACTGCCCAGACGGCTAAACTGCGATCACTTCGAGGTCGGGATCGACTTCCTGTTTCAGCATGCCTTCAATCGCCATCAAGGTTCCGGTGAGCGAACTCGGACAACTGCCGCAGGCGCCCTGGTAACGAATCTTCAAAGTATGATCGGTGAGGTCCAGAATCTCGAGGTAACCGCCATCACCCATCAGGTACGGCCGCACTTTCTCGTCGAGAATTTCATTGATACGCAGC
>DATISD010000095.1:0-11249 GCA_035469005.1 Pyrinomonadaceae bacterium
CCTGCCGCACTTCGGCGAAGGCGGCTCGCCGTTCAGTTACCACGGCAAGAACCGGAGTTTTTTCTTTTTTAGTTATGAAGGTCTTCGCCAACGTCAAGGTCTCACCCTGCCAACTGTTACCGTCCCCACCGACGCGCAGCGCGCGGCCGTTACCGATCCGGCTATTCTTAGCCTGCTGCCCCTGATTCCGCGATCGTCAACCGGACTGACCAGTGGTTCCGGGACTGCGCCAGTAAACATCGATCAATGGACGCTGGACATCAGTCACAATTTGAGCGCTAAGGATCGGTTGCACGGCTACTATGCTTTTCAACGAGATCTTCGCGGCGAACCAACGCTTCAAGGCAACAACATTCCCGGATTCGGTGACACTCGCCAGTCCCACCGTCAGATCTTCACCTTGAACGAGACTCGTATATTTAGTTCAAGAGTCGTGAACGAAGCTCGCTTTGGCTTTAATCGCATTCACATTCTTTTCAGCCCCAATGCGAAACTCAATCCTCTGGATTTCAATATTCAGAACGGCGTGACGGACGCGATCGGCCTTCCACAGATAAGCGTTGGGGGCGGCGGGATCAACATGGGTGGTCCGGCGGGATTTCCGCAAGGCAGGTCGGACACTACCTTTGTTTTTTCGGATACGCTTAACTACCTACGCGGAAATCACTCGTTGAAATTCGGCGGCGAGCTGCGTCGCTTTTATAACAACAACACCAATCGCGACACCGGCACTTTTACTTTCGCCAATACCACCGCTTTTCTGGCGGGCAATGCGAACGGGTTCACCGTCACTCTGGGCGATGTTTCAACGGCTATTGCTCAGGGCGCGCTGGGACTGTTCGTGCAGGACAATTACAAAGTGCGGCCGAATCTCACCCTGGAGTTGGGGCTGCGCTGGGATTGGCTGATGTCGCCCACCGAGCGTTACGACCGGTTCGTCGACTATGTGCCGCAGACGAACTCGCTCGTCCGCGTTAATAACGGCATTGCGCCCGTGTATCACACCAACTGGAAGAACTTCCAACCGCGCGTCGGCTTTGCCTGGGATCCATTTAAGGACGGTAAGACCTCTGTCCGCGCGGCCTATGCGATTCTTGCGGATCAGCCGGTCACGAACCTCGTCACCGGTAATGCTACTAATCCACCTTTCGCGACTAGCGTTGCGTTACCGATCACAATTCCCACGACCAAACTAACCAACGCAATCAATGTTGCAGTACCCGGCGCGACGGTCTCTCCCAGTTCGTCGGATCCAAATTTCGACAACGCGTACGTTCAATCATGGAACTTAAACATCGAACGCGAAATCAAATCGGGCCTGGCAGTCTCGGCCGGATACTTCGCTTCGAAGGGAACACATCTGCGGCTGAGCAGAAATCTTAATCAGACATTCCTGAATGCCGCACTGGTCGCAACCCGGCCGTTTCCGGCCCTCTCTCCCACAAGCCCGATAGCGCCTGGAGTCCCGTTGCAAAACATCACCTTCCGTGAGGGCACCGGTAATTCGAGTTACAACGCGTTATGGATCACCGCTACTCAGCGGCTGGCTCGAGGTCTGCAATTCAACGCTTCCTACACCTTCTCGAAATCGATTGATTACAACTCGCAGAGTTCGCAAGGAGTTACGCTTCAGGACAGCAACAACATCCGCGGCGATCGCGGCCTTTCAGACTTCGACGCCCGCCATCGATTCGTGATCAGTGGCCTGTATGAATTGCCCTTCAAGAAGGATAGCGCTCTCGGCGGCTGGCAGTTCTCGGCTATCGTACAATCGCAAAGCGGCAACCCGGTCACCCTTTTGGCTGGCAATGCCGGGGCGATCGCCGGAGGCGCTCCCGCGGCAAATGCCAATTCGCTGACCGGCCTCGCTACCCTGCGGCCGGATGTGGGCGCGCCGATTAGCATCTCGCACAGCGCGGCCGCGACCGGCAACGGCGTTCAGTGGTTTCCTAATCTGGTGTGCGATCCTCGCCCCGGCGGATCCTGCCCTGCCGGCGCGGTAGCTGTATTGCCGGTGGCCTTTGTCAGCGGCAAGACCATCTATCACCTCGGCAGTTTCGGTCGCAACACGATAATCGGGCCGTCGTTCAATAACACCGACTTCTCAATTATCAAGCGCACCAAGGTCGGTGAGAACAAAATTATCGAGTTTCGGTGGGAGGTCTTTGATCTTTTCAACCATGCTAATTTCGGACAGCCGGGACGCGTAGCGCAGGTTGGGAGCACGACGTTTGGTGTGATCACCAACACTCGCTTTCCTACCGGCGACTCCGGCTCATCGCGGCAAATGCAATTCGCCCTCAAGTTCAAATTCTGAGAGTGAAGGAGCAAACCAGAATGGAAGCGCACCGATCATAAAAGGCCGGTGCGCTTTCATTACGAACAGCGTCTTTGGGGAAGCTTCTGAGTATGTCTTGCCGAGTGCTTGACACTCTTTTCCGGCAGCGCCTATAGTTTTTCCGTGCCAGACACCAGACCAGCGACACGCACGTATTATTACCATTACTGGTGCGCCTGTACGTTGGCTTCTCGTCAGCGAGAAGCGGCCGGGCGGAACTTGCGTGCGTGTCAAAAGATCGTTTAGGCAACACCACCAGCAATTTTAGCAACCGGCCGCGACTTCCAGGGTTCGCGGCCGTTTTTGTTTGGCGTTTATGATTATCGAAGCAGAAATCGCTTTTCAGTCCCCGCGCCGGTTCGATGTCGAAGCGCAGATTGGCCACACGCCACTCTTGCGCCTGCGTCGGGTTACGCGGAATCTACCGGAGGGTGTTGAAGTCTTTGCCAAAGCCGAGCACTTGAACCCCGGGGGCTCAGTCAAGGATCGCCCTGCGCTCGCGATGATCCTGGATGGCGAACGCAACGGCCGTCTCTATCCGGGCAGGATCATCCTCGACGCGACCAGCGGAAACACCGGGATCGCGTATGCCATGCTGGGGGCGGCACGCGGATATCGCGTGACGCTGTGCCTGCCTGCGAATGCCAGCGCCGAACGCAAACGAATCCTGCAACTTCATGGCGCAGAGATCATCGAGACTGATCCGCTGCAAGGCTCAGACGGCGCGCAATTAGTCGCGCGCGAAATGGCCGCGCGTGACGAGGCGAAATATTTCTATCCCGATCAGTATAATAACGACGCCAATTGGCGCGCGCATTACCAGGGCACCGGACCGGAAATCTGGGAGCAGACCGAGGGACGAATAACTCATTTTGTCGCCGGGCTCGGCACCTGCGGCACCTTCACCGGGGTGGGCCGAAAGTTGAAAGAGCTGAATTCATCGATTCAATTGATCTCGATGGAGCCGGATTCCCCAATTCATGGATTGGAAGGGCTGAAGCACTTGCCGACCTCCAGAAGGCCAGGCATCTTTGATCCGACCCTGGCCGATCAGACCGTCGAAGTAGCGACTGAACACGCACAGGCAATGACGCGACGGCTGGCGCGCGAAGAAGGTTTGTTTGTAGGAGTAAGCGCTGGGGCAAATGTTACAGCCGCACTCGCGCTGGCGGGGAAACTGCCGGCGGGATCGGTTGTGGTGACAATTCTCTGTGACGGTGGCGAAAGATACATGAGCGAGCGCTTCTGGACTGAATGATTTCAAACAATGAATCGAAAAGATACTTACGACATGGCGACTGACCTCGTACACATCGGCGAAAGAGGCGAAGCCCCGGCTGGTAAGCCAACCTCGACTCCAATCTACGCTTCATCGACTTACACCTACGAGTCGATGGAAGAGATCGACAAAATCTTTGGCGGCGAGCTGCCCGGATACATCTACACGCGTTACGGAAATCCGACTACATCGGCCATGCAGGAAGCGATTCGCGGAATTGAAGGTGGCGCGGTTGCGTGCGCCTACGCCTCGGGAATGGCAGCCTTGCACGCAGCACTGTTTGCCTGCGAATTGACGCCAGGCTCGACAGTGCTGGCTTCGCAGGATTTATATGGAGCCACAACGAATCTGTTGCTGAATATTTTTGGCTCGTTTGGAATCAAGACAGTGACAGCTGATTTCAGCGATCTCGATGAAGTACGCGTTAGGGCGGCCGAGCACAAACCGAGGGTCCTGATCGCGGAAACGATCTCGAATCCGTTGCTGAAGGTTTGCGACATTGATGCCTGTGCTGAAATTGCGCGCGGGATTGGGGCACGGTTCATCGTTGATAACACGTTCGCATCACCTTATCTTTGCCAGCCGCTGAAGCACGGCGCCGACATAGTCGCGCATAGCGCGACAAAGTTTCTGGGTGGACACGCCGATGCGATGGGCGGAATTGTGATTTCGTCCGATGCCTCGGACAGTTTGGCATTGATCGGCGTGATGAAACTGGTCGGCGGCGTGTTAAGCCCGTGGGAGGCTCACGAAATACTCCGCGGCGTCAAAACTCTGGCTGTGCGAATGGATCGGCACTGTGATAATGCCCGGGCGCTGGCGGATCGGTTGAAAGACGATCCGCGGATCAGTCGCGTCTATTTTCCCGGCCTCGCGGACGGCACCAATCGGGCCGTCGCCAGGCGATTGCTGCGCGAGTCGCACTGGGGCGCCTTGGTTTCAATTGAGTTGAAAGACAACACGCGCGCGGCTGCTTTCCAATTCATGGATTCCTTGAAGCTTTGCGTCAGGTCGACAAGTCTCGGCGATGTCTTTACGAGCGTGTTGCATCCGGCCACTGCTTCGCATCGCGATCTGTCGCCAACGCGCCGGCAGGCTCTGGGAATAAGCGAAGGCCTTATTCGCATTTCGGTCGGAATTGAAAACGTGAATGACATCATTGGCGACATCGCCCAGGCTCTAGCAACTGTGTCAGAACCAGGCGCGGTAGCCACGGGGTCCGCCCGATGATTGCGCTTAGCGGAGTGCATGCGATTGAGATTCGCCGGCACGGCGAACGCGACTATCCCTTCGAATGTTGTGGATTAATGCTGGGCCGGTTTGAAGAAGACGGCAAAGTTGTGGTTGAAACTTATCCAATTTCGAATGCCCGTGAGGAGGAAGCCAAGCGCAATCGCTTCCTGATCCGTCCGGAGGAATTGGTGCGCGGTGAAAAATACGCGCGCGAAAACGGTTTGGATGTGGTGGGCTTCTATCATTCGCATCCTGACGATCGCGCGGTACCGTCGCAATATGATCTCGAACACGCGTGGCCGACTTATTCCTACATCGTCGTTTCTGTCGAGGAAGGCCAGGCCGTTGATTTGAGATCTTGGGAGATGGAAAGCAACCGCTCGCGGTTCAATGAAGAAGAAATTACGACGTCTTGAGTGGCACAGGCTTCAGCCTGTGATTTGACTAGCAACCACAGACTGAAGTCTGTGCCACAAATTGAGGGGGAAATCAATCATGCCAGTAACAATCGCCATTCCAACTCCGTTGCGCCAATTTGCCGGCGGCCAGTCTGAGATTCAGGTCGAGGCCAACACTGCCGGCCAGGCGCTCGATCAATTGACTGCTACGCACAGCGAATTGCGCCGGCATCTCTTCAATGATCAGAACACGCTTCGCAATTTCGTGAACGTGTACGTAAACGACGAGGACATACGGCACGTTAACGGTCCTGATACACCGGTGAAAGAAGGCGACACGATCTTGATCGTTCCTTCGATTGCGGGCGGTAACGTGGCGGTTTTGGATCAGGCCGCAGGCGAGACGGCTGCGAAGCACGGGCAGGGTGCCGGCGCTCCTTTGCCAATGCTTTCAAACGAAGAGGTCGCGCGGTACAGCCGCCATTTGATCATGCCGGAGGTGGGCATGACCGGTCAGCGCAAGCTCAAAGCAGCGAGCATTCTCATGATCGGCACCGGAGGCTTGGGCGCGCCGCTGGGAATGTACCTTGCGGCGGCGGGCGTCGGCCGGCTTGGTCTGGTTGATTTCGACGTCGTCGACGCTTCGAACCTTCAGCGCCAGATTATCCATGGAACGAAGGACGTCGGCCGGCCAAAAATCGCTTCGGCCCGCGATCGCCTCCAGGACATCAATCCCCATGTTGAGATCGAAACGCACGAAACCAGATTGACCAGCGAGAACGCGTTGCGCCTCTTCGTCAACTATGACGTGATCGTCGACGGCACCGATAATTTCCCCACGCGTTATCTGGTCAACGATGCGTGCGTTCTGGCCGGAAAACCGAATGTGTACGGCTCGATTTTTCGTTTCGAGGGCCAGGCCAGTGTCTTTTGGGCCGAACGTGGCCCGTGCTATCGTTGCCTCTATCCCGAACCACCGCCACCGGGCTTAGTGCCGTCATGCGCTGAAGGTGGTGTGCTCGGTGTGCTGCCGGGAATCATCGGCGCGATTCAGGCGAACGAAGCGATCAAGATCATTCTGGGCGCGCCGGACATAATGGTTAACCGGCTGCTTCTGTTCGACGCCTGGCGGATGCGCTTTCGCGAATTGAAGCTGCGCAAGAACCCTGATTGCCCGGTGTGCGGCGACCATCCAACGATTAAAGAGCTAATTGATTACGAAGAGTTCTGCGGCATAACTCAACAAGCAGAAACAGAACCGACTATGGAAGAAATCACAGCAACTGAACTTAAACAGCGGCTCGACAAGGGCGACGACATTCAGATCATCGACGTGCGCGAGCCGCATGAATACGAGATCGGCCAGATTCCCAACTCAAAATTGATTCCGCTGGGCCAGGTGCTGAATCGCATGAACGAGATCGATCCCGATCGCGAAGCGGTCCTGCACTGCAAGATGGGCGGCCGCAGCGCCAAGGCTATCGACGCGCTGAAGCGCGCCGGCTTCCCCGGCAAGCTGGTAAACCTGGCGGGTGGGATTACGGCCTGGTCGAACGACGTCGACCCGAGTGTGCCGAAGTATTAGCACGATGGCGTCCAGTTTTTGCTCCTCTGGAAGCATGACTCCCAAACTAACTCAAGAATGCTGCTAAAGGGGCAGATGCTCAACGCGACCGCTCCATTCGTGCGGCTCACTGGCCTTAGCAATGATTTCAAGGTCGGCAATCCACTCGCCGATTGTGATGTAACCTAGTGGGCATAAACGATTCCAAAGAAAGTTTCACCAGCACGCTGTCGTCGGCTTGCTTCCTTAAGAAAATCCTCATCTTGAGTAACAAGTACTCTCTTTAATTCGGTACCGCGGTCAAGAAGCTCCGCATCATCCAACTCTGCCGTTCCGTCGTCTTGAGCTGTAAGTACATCGACGCCTTGAAGACGTAACCCGTCAGCGATCGCGCGCGGGACATGAACATCAAAGTAGAGAGGAACGTTCACGCTTTAACTTTTGCAGTCTTTTTCGTAAAGGCGAATCCGGTTGTTGCACCCTCAGCTCTTCGACGTATCGATTTCGACGCTCAATGTCCGCGTCCACCTCCGCTTGGTGTTCGTAATAGTAGGAAAGCGCCGCATGAATCTGCGCCATCGACAAATGGGGATGCTGGTGGTGCATTTCTTCGGGACTCCAGCCATAAGCCATCTTGTCGAGCACAACCTCGACAACTTTGGTGTTCGCGCCGGTTATCCAAGGCACCCCGTTCGCATCAAGCTCGATCAATGAATTCAGGACAGCAACCATGGCCATTACCTCTGCACTTAAGTTAACACGGTTTCAGAGGCAATTTAAGCCTGAATGCGATACCGGGCCCGTCGTTAATCCGCCGGTTCTAATTGTGACTACGATCACTTTTGACGCTCATTTCCACGCGCTTACCTGCTGCGCCCTCCGCCTTCTCGGTGTATGATTAGACCCGCCTTAATCCCTGCAAGAGGTAGAGACTAACCGTGACTGAAGCAAACGAATCGACTGAATCCCAATCACACAAGTGGGTTTATCTTTTTGAAGAAGGAAACGGCGAGAACAAATCGCTGTTTGGCGGCAAAGGCGCCGGCCTCTGCGAAATGACGCGCGCCGGATTGCCCGTCCCGCCCGGCCTGATTGTCACCACCGAAGCCTGCAACGCCTTCTACGCCAATAACAAGCAATTCCCTGAAGGTATGTGGCAGCAGGTCAAGGAAGCTCTCGGCGAGATCGAAAAAAAGGTCGGCAAGAAATTTGGCGATCCGAAAAACCCGCTGCTGGTTTCGGTGCGATCGGGCGCAGCCTTCTCGATGCCCGGCATGATGGACACGGTTTTGAACCTGGGCCTTAACGAAGAAACGGTCCAGGGTCTCGCGGCGCAGACCGGCGATTTACGCTTTGCGCTGGATGCCTACCGGCGCTTCGCTTCGTTGTTTGGAGAGATTGTCATTGGCGTCGCGCACGAAAAGTTCGAGCGGGTTCTGGATCGTTTC
This sequence comes from Pyrinomonadaceae bacterium, assembly GCA_035469005.1. Lineage (GTDB taxonomy): Bacteria > Acidobacteriota > Blastocatellia > Pyrinomonadales > Pyrinomonadaceae > UBA11740. Next base: position 8,261 of record DATISD010000095.1, read on the forward strand.
AAAGCCCAAACCAAAGGCGGAAAAGATACCGATCTCAAACCCGAAGAGTTGCGCGGCATCATCGCCGCGGAAAAGGAAATCATCCTTGCTGAGCAACACGCAATTCCCGATGACCCTTATGAACAACTTCGGGTGGCGATCGCTGCGGTCTTCAATTCATGGATGGGCCGGCGGGCCATCGATTATCGGCGTGTCAATCGAATTCCGGATGATCTCGGGACGGCCGTGAGCGTGCAGGCCATGGTTTTTGGCAACATGGGGGCGAACAGCGGTACGGGCGTCGCCTTCACGCGTAATCCTTCCACGGGAAAGAAAGAATTGTATGGTGAATACCTGCTGAATGCTCAGGGCGAGGATGTAGTCGCCGGCACGCGCACTCCGAATCCGATTAGCCAGCTGAAAAAAGAGCTGCCGAAAGTTTACGAACAGTTCAACGCCATCACGCAACTGCTCGAGAAACATTACCGCGACATGCAGGATTGCGAGTTCACCATCGAGCGCGGCAAACTCTGGATGTTGCAGACCCGCACCGGCAAACGCACCGGCGCCGCGGCCGTGCGCATCGCGGTTGACATGGCCAGCGAAAAGCTGATCGATCGCGCCACCGCAGTGCTGCGCGTAACACCTCAGCATCTCGATCAGCTACTGCATCCGACCGTTGATCCGAAGACTGACGCGCAAGTACTCGCGACCGGCTTGCCCGCCAGTCCGGGCGCCGCGCAGGGCCAGGTTGTCTTTTCTCCTGACGAAGCCGAAGAGATGGCTAAAAGCGGCGCCCAGGTCGTGCTGGTCCGTCTGGAAACCAGTCCTGACGATTTTCACGGCATGGTCGCGGCCCAGGCTATCGTAACCGCGCGTGGGGGCATGACAAGTCACGCGGCGGTGGTCGCTCGCGGCATGGGCAAGACGTGTGTCAGCGGCGCGACAGATCTGGACGTCGATTACAGCCAGCAACAGTTCAGCGTCAACGGCGAGGTCGTCACTAAGGGCGAGTGGATCACGGTCGATGGATCGACCGGCCGCGTCTTTCTCGGCAAGGTGCCGACGATTCAGCCTTCCCTGGGTCCTGATTTTCACGAGCTAATGAAGTGGGCCGATAAGTTTCGCCGGCTGGGCGTGCGAGCAAACGCTGACACGCCGCTGGACGCAAAAACTGCGCGCGGCTTTGGGGCTGAAGGCATTGGACTTTGCCGCACTGAGCACATGTTCTTTGGCGATCAAAGATTGGCCGCGATGCGCGAGATGATTCTCGCTGACGGCGTGGGGGCGCGCGAAAAAGCTTTGGAGAAACTGCTGCCCCTGCAGCGCGGCGACTTTGTCGGCATCTTTCGCGAGATGGCCGGGTTTCCGGTGACGATTCGTCTGCTCGATCCACCTTTGCATGAGTTTCTGCCGAACATGGACGAACTGCTGAGCGAACTGGCCGAGTTAAAGATGGCTCTGAAGCAGGCGAAGACAATGGTGGAGATGGATCACCTGCTCGATCAAATCGATGAAAAGCGGCAGCTGCTGAATCATGTCAACAAGATTCGCGAAGCCAATCCCATGCTCGGGTTTCGCGGCTGTCGTCTCGGCCTGCTCTATCCCGAAGTGACGCGCATGCAGTGCCGCGCGATCTTTGAAGCGGCGATTCAGGTCAAGGGTGAACGCAAGCAGGTCACGCTCGAAATCATGGTGCCGCTGGTTTCAGTCAGTGAAGAACTGAGGCAACAGGCAGACATAATTCACGATGTCGCGCGCGAAGTCATGGGCGAACACGGAATGAAATTCGAATACCTGGTCGGCACCATGATCGAATTACCGCGCGCGGCTTTGACCGCCGACCGCATCGCTCAGCACGCTTCCTTCTTCTCGTTCGGCACAAACGATCTGACGCAAACAACGTTTGGCTTGAGCCGCGATGATTCGGGACGCTTTCTGCCCAGCTACGTCGACCGCAAGATCCTGTCCGAGGATCCTTTCCAGGTGCTGGACACTGAAGGCGTGGGCGAACTCGTACGGATTGGCGCCGAGCGCGGGCGCAGCGTGAAACCCGATTTGAAGATCGGCATCTGCGGCGAGCACGGCGGCGACCCACGCTCAATTTCCTTCTGCAACGAGATTGGATTGAACTACGTCAGCTGTTCACCGTATCGCGTGCCAGTGGCGCGCCTGGCGGCGGCGCAGGCGGCGTTGGAAGCTGAAGCGAAAGCGGCGGCGGAAGCTGCTGCAGTGGCCGCAGCAGATGAGGACGCAAAGGTCCGCGAGGCCGTTATTGCCTGACAGATGTGTTGACTGAAAGCAGTGTGAACGGAGAGGGACACTTTTAGATGCCTGTCATCTCGATGTTCTATGGCATCATCGTCTTGATGTATTACTTCGATAATAGAAAACATCACCAACCTCACATTCACGTGCAGTACAGCGACGAAGAAGCGGTCATATCCATACCGGGAGGCGGCCTCATGGAAGGCTCACTCCGGCGTGCTAAACTCAAACTAGTGCAAGCTTGGATAGAGATCCACCAGGATGAACTGATGGCTAATTGGGAACTGGCGGTGAACGGGCAGCAAGTTTTCAAGATCGATCCTCTGAAGTAACGAGGTTAGCAAGATGAACAAGATTACGGCGGTCACGGCCAACGACGACTTTTCTCTGGACTTGCAGTTTGACGACGGCAGTGTGAAAAGATTCGATGCGAAGCCCTATCTGGATTATGAAGTCTTTCGCGAACTGAAAGACCTGAGTTATTTCAAACAGGTTGATATCGCCTTCGGCACGGTCCAATGGCCACATGAGCAGGACATTAGTCCGGAGACCTTATACCTGGAGGGCGTTACTCTCACTGGGAATGGCCCTATAAGTTCGACGAGTTCGGCAAGATTCACAGCGAAGATTTAATGGCTCGTCTGGACAATCTGGCAATTTATCTCCAAAAAGATGCTGCGTTGCGCGCTCAAAATCAAAGCGAAGGCATGGGCCGAACATATGGTTGATTATCTCGTGAATA
>DATISD010000096.1:0-4376 GCA_035469005.1 Pyrinomonadaceae bacterium
GCCACGTTCACTGCGCTGGCTGCCGACGCTAATCGCGTTAATGCGGGAATCCAGATCGAACGCCGGGACGATCATCGTTTTCGCCGTGGGCCGGCAACGATGGTGGGGACACAATTGATTTTTCGCCGTGGCGTGCGCGCGCTGACGATTGAGAGCGGCTGGCCGCGCACCCCACGCGACGGAATCGTTCGTGGCGATGGTTTGGCGTGTGCCAACATCAAACATCTCGGACGTACACGCCTGAATGATGAACTTGTGCTGATCAGAAGTAAGACAGATTCTCCCCAATGGTTCGTGCTGAAAGACGATGACCGCTCGCCTTTGAATGATTCATTTCTGCGTCGACACCTTTCGATACTTACCAAACCTTAAGAAAAGATTCCCACTTTCTTACATAATTCCTACGACTTCGAGGCAATTGTTGCAATGGGCGCGCGATTCAATTGTCAGGCGCACGTCTGTTCGCTGTGATTCATCGCATCTATGAGTGTTTTCGAAAAACTCTACAGAGGAGGTAGTAATAAAGTGAGGAACAGAACGTTATTAAGAATCATGATGGCAATTGCTCTCCTAATTCTGGCGATCCCGGTGGCCGCATCGGCACAGGTTTACGAACGCAACTATGATCGATACGGATACAATCGCGTAGATCGACGCGACGTGCGCGATGCGATTAATCGCTTAGACAATTCAGGTGCACGGTTGGAACGTGATCTCAACACCGGCAGGAGCCGCAGGGTATTCGGCGGACTCTTTTGGGTGAGGAACGTGGATACCAACGCGATGTCGGAAGTGCAAAACTTTCGTTCCGCGGTGAGAGAGCTAAGACGTAGTGTGCGTGGGGATGCTCTGAGCAACAGTACCGATGAAGCGCGGCTCGTCATCGACAGAGGCATCCAATTGGATCGCTATCTGCGACTGCGTACGGGTGACGCAAATGTTGATGCGGATCTGGCTGACTTAAGGTCTAATCTGCACCTGCTTGCCGATGCCTATGGCATGAGCTTGCGTTACTAAGCTGCGCAAGTTGATAACCTGCGTATTGGCCGCAACCACCAAAGCGCAAGCTAACAGTTTGCGCCACATCTGGTCCCGCCACTGCTCGTCAGTGTGCGGGGCCTTTTTTTGTGGCAGAAGCCCGACCGTAGGCGAGGGCAGAATTTTGGGGCGGCTCTAGCTAACGCGCGCGGGCTTCTGACACTCTGGCTCTTCCACCACCCTCAATGTCAAAATGCCAACATGCCCGGCACGCTCTACATCGTCTCGACGCCGATCGGGAATCTGGAAGACATTACCCAGCGGGCGTTACGAGTCTTGCGCGAAGTCGATTTGATTGCCTGTGAGGACACGCGTCACACGCGCAAGCTGCTGAACCATTTCAGCATCGACACAAAGACAATTAGTTATCACGAACATAACGAGCGTGAACGCGCCGAAGAGCTGTGCAAAGTTTTGGCGGATGGAAAATCCATTGCGTTGGTTGCGGACGCGGGTACTCCCCTGATCAGCGATCCTGGATTTCGCATCGTCAGTCTGGCCCGCGAAAAAGGAATTCGAGTTGTGCCCATCCCGGGCGCGACTGCCTTCGTGGCTGCGCTTGCTGCTTCCGGTCTGGCTTCAGATCAAATTCTGTTTGCCGGCTTTCTGCCGGCGCGGGCCAATGCCCGGCGCGCGAAGCTGGAAGAACTCCGCGCAAATCCCGCGACACTCATTTTTTACGAAGCTCCGCATCGAATTGCAGCCACGCTGCACGATGCAGTTGACGTGCTCGGTGATCGCCAGGCCGTCATCGCCCGCGAACTAACCAAGATGCATGAGGAATTCGTCGGAGGACACTTGAGCGAATTGGCTGACAGATTCAGCGAACACGCCCCGCGCGGTGAGATGGTGCTAATAATCGCTGGCGCCCGATCAGATCAATCAAGGGATCAGGAAATTCTGAATCCAACCTCAGGCAGATTGGCCGCACGTGTCCGCGATTTGGAAAACGAGGGCGTGGACGTCAGGATGGCTTTGAAAAAGGCAGCGCGAGAGCTGGGTCTGAAACGCGACGAAGCGTATCGACTCTGGGAATCTCAAAAGAACCGGCGCAAAAGATAGAAAAGCAGACTGAGGACCAACGAAACGAGCAGCATCGAAACGATCGGCACGTAGATGCGCACGTTATTGCTTTCATAACGAATATCACCGGGTAATCTTCCGAACCAGGAAAGTGCTCCGGAGTAAATCAGTAAGCCGGTGAGGACCACGCCAACGCCAACTATAATCACCAACAGGCCCGCGGAGCGGTTCATTTCACCTCCAGTGGCACATATTTCAGTCTGTGGTTCATCCACTCACAGACTGAGGTCTGTGGCAGCTCACTTGGCAAAATTCGCAATCGGTCCGTCCGGTCTGATGATGTCCTTCAGGGCGGAATACGGAACCAGGATGTACTGTGGGCCAGCGGCGTAGGCTGCCACCTGGTACGGATCGAAAGTTATCCACAAACCTTTTTTGGTGATCGACCACGCGCGATAGTTATCGGCGTGCGGTCCGGCGCCGCTCTCGATTTGATCTGCGAAGATCATCGAATCTTCTTTTTTTGATCGTTCCTTCAATTCCTTCATGCAGTAATTCGCGATCACGGTGAGGTATTTCGATTTGTCTATGAACAAGTCGGCCAGCGCAAGTTTCTTTCCCTTCTTCACGTCATAATTCAGGACCTGCGTGAGATGATTCCCGTGCGCGGCGCCGCGCTCGTAGGCGCCTTCAGCCCATTCGAGACTTATCAAATCGTCAGTGGCGTAGCGGAAATCATAACCAGCGTCCAAACTGGAATTCTGCGTTTCAGTGGGCAGGTCCGTGGTAGCTTCGGCGTCGTCAGACGTTTCCGAGGCTTTGAATGCCGCCACATCTTTGGAAATCAGATTTCGTGCTTCCCGATTAAAGCCATCAAAGCGCGCGTCGCCTTCGATCTGAGGATATTCGACCTCGACTGTGTAGCGCTTTTCCTTATTGGTCTCTCTGATTACTTTCGGTACGACTTTTACCGCAGCGGTAAATTCAATTGGTTGCTGCGAAACCAGAAACTCGGTTTCCTTCGATCCGTCAGGCCTGGACCACTTGCCCTCAATCTCTTTTATGTTCGGATCGGGCGAGTCGAAAGCCGATCGCCATTTCCCTTTAAAGATTCCCGTTTGTTTTCCGGTTTCGTCCGATTCCGTCAAGCTGACGTTACCGTCCTTGTCTATAGTTCCGGCCAGTGCGATGTCTTTCCCAATCTTCGGATACATGTAAGTGCCGGTTACGCGGTCACCATCCTTCAGTAAAACCATTTCGATTAATAGATTACCGGCGATAGTGCCGCGAAAGAACAACTTCTCGCCTGCCGGGGCCGTGCCGCCAAACGGAGCCTCGGGCGAGGGTCCGGCATTGGTGATCGCCTGTGACTGGTTGGTGGTTTGCTTTCGACACGCGCCAAAAGCCAGGGAGATCACGAAAGTGAGAATGATCGCTTTGATTTTCATTCCGTTTCTGCTGATTTTGATTTGATTAATCCATGCCGAACCAATTCGTCTTTAATATCTGCGAATGACAATTGACTTAACCTGCCGCCCGTGAACAGTTCGTTATTCGTAACGTCAGCGACCGCGAATGGCGGGAGCGGAAAGTTTTCCAGCTCGTCATCGTGGTCAAAGCTTACTTCAGCCAACACCAGTCCAAATAAATCTCCCAGGAACATGTCGACCGAGAACTGACGGCCTTCGAACTCGAAGTGATAACGGTTCTTCCGAATTTCGTTGGCCTCAAAGATTGCGAGCGTTTCCGCTTCGGTTGCGTTCAGGTAAGTATTGGTAATTGTCGTCCGCGAAAGATCCAGCGGATTCGGCGCGAATTTCTGGGTGAACTTCACGACCCACTTGTTTGTTTGCGGATCGCGCACCTTTCGCAAACGCAGCCGCGTGCCGGTGATGTAATTGTCCGTGATTTGCAGATGATGATCGGCGCGCGTCAATCCTTCGGGCAAATCCTCGAGCAGATAGCGTCGCTCACGCTCGACACGCGCATAGTTGCTTTCAGGAACGATTGTGTTTTGGTCGGTTAGTTTTGCCAGGCCCATGTGAGTTCATTTTACTCCTTCGTCACGACCGGTCCCATCTTGACCACTTCACAATTGAATCCTTTGATGGTTTTCAGCATCCCGAGATCGTCGTCGCTGATCAGCACCACACCTGGAATTCGTTTCCTCAATGACTCAGTCTGCATTCGCCCATGACAGTTAATAGACGAGTTAATATTGGATAGAACGAGCTCGAGCCTGAATAGTAACAACAAAGAGTGAATCAGAATCAAGTGAAGTACGGCAACGAAGACGGCACGACTTCGTCAAAAGT
>DATISD010000097.1:0-3165 GCA_035469005.1 Pyrinomonadaceae bacterium
CTCGCAGCCGAACCAATGCCCGCGGTTCTGTACGCCTTCATCTCATGCGCGGCAGCAGTTTACGGCCTCAAGAGATACCGCGAACGACAGTCGGTAACTCTCGCGGGACTGTTCGTCGCGGCAGCAAACTGCTTCGTAGCCATTGCGTTAACTGCTTTTTCCCACCGGCCTTACTCCGTTTCGGCCGCGTTGGTGGCAGGCTTGTTCGGCGTTGGGGGCGGTTTCTTGACGATCATCTTCGCAGCCGGTGGCGTTCCCATTAACGAGTCGCTGTTCGGGATCCTGACAGACATTAGATTGCTCGAATTGACGAACGCGGACTTGCCGGTGTTGAGCCAATTGGCCCTGCGGGCGCCTGGAACCAACCAGCATTCTCATGCGGTGGGGCAACTGGCTGAAGATGCTTGCCGCGCCATCCGGGCGAACGCGCTATTGGCGCGGGTCGGCGCGCTCTACCATGACATTGGGAAGGTGGCTGCGCCGGATCACTTCGTCGAAAATCAGACCGGCGACAATCCGCACGATCGACTAAAGCCGATTCAAAGCGCGAAGATAATTACAAGCCACGTTACGTACGGATTGCGGCTGGCGAAAGAAATAGGATTACCAAAGCGAATCGCTGATTTTATTCCTCAACATCACGGGACGCGCACGTTGCACTTCTTTCTGCGCAAAGCAGAAGAACAGTCAAACGGAGCCGCGATAAACGAAGCCGACTTTCGCTATCCCGGTCCTAAGCCACAGTTCAAGGAAGCAGCGATCCTCATGCTGGTCGATTCCGCCGAAGCCGCCGCCCGTTCCTTGGCGCATCCCAACCCGGAAAACATACGCACCATCGTGGCCAGAATCTTCGACGCCGTGCTGAGCGACGGCCAATTGGACGAATCCAGGCTGACCCTGCGCGAGTTGAGCGACGTGCGAGAGGCGATCGTAAACTCTTTGCTGGCGATTTATCACCCGCGCGTTGGTTACCCCGGATTCAACGTCGCCTTGCCCGCTGAAGGCGCGCTGAAAACGTCCCGGTTTACGTACGAACGAGCCGCTGATGTTCCGATCAACCCTTCTGGTGAAGTGGAAGACGAGGCCGTTTCTCAAGGCCAGTCGGGAAGCCAGACACGGTGAAGCAGGTAATTTAAATGTTACCGCTTAACTTTTGATAGGTTAATGATAGATCTTCCGGCAGGACGCGTGTCTCAGCGACAGTCGACATGAAGTTCGTGTCACCGCCCCATCGTGGAAGAATGTGCATGTGGATGTGATCCGCGACCCCCGCGCCCGCGACGCGCCCGAGGTTCATCCCCAGGTTGAATCCCTCGGGCTTATAGATCTTCAGCAGCGCCGCTTGCGATCGCTTCACGAGATCCATCATTTCATCGGTCACGTCTTTCGGTGCCGACGACAGCTGCCCAAGATGTGCGTAGGGTGCGATCATTAAATGACCGCTGATGTAGGGATACTTGTTGAGAATTACAAAGTTGTGAACGCCGCGATGAACAATCAGGTTCTTCGAATCGTCGGCTGGATCTTTCTGGGCTTCACAGAAGATGCAAGCGTGTTCTGGTTGGCCGGAGCTGGTATTCGTGATGTACTCGTGTCTCCAGGGACTCCACAGTCTTTCCACAGCGCGACCTTCATTCGATTCTGATGAGAGCGGTAGAGAATCACAACGGATTCTCGTTAATTAACTCCTTCAACTCTTTTCCAGCTTTGAAATAGGGTACGCGTTTGGCGGGAATGTTGACCGGTTCGCCAGTCTTCGGATTTCGGCCGCGCCGGGCACCGCGTTCACGCACGCGAAAACTACCAAAGCCCCGCAGCTCAATTTTTTCCCCGTGATTCAGACTGTCGATGATGCTTTCGAAAACGATCTCCACGAGTCGTTCGGCATCTTTCTTCGTCAATTCGGCGGCGTCGGCGACGTCGTTGACCAGATCCGCTTTAGTCATGCAATCACCTCGCTAAGGAAAAGCAAACTCTAAGTTAGCGACTTGACTCAAAGTCCAGCTCGAAAGTAAGACAGGAATTACACCTACCTTAGCAGAACCGGGCAGCGGCAGCAAGACCAGAACCGCTGCATAGGCAACATTTACGTGCGAAAAGAATCAAACGTCTGCGGGTCGCTGGGAAGCGGCTGAATTATTCCCGCTGCGGCTCAATCGCCGCCGTCTTCGCCGCCCTTATTGGGATTAAAAAAGTCCGCCAGTTCTGCCAGAGACGCCATCCCGCCGCCGGCTTCCGAGGTGTAAATCTTGGTTTCGACGATCGGCTCGTCATGGGCCACCGCCCGCGCCGACAAACCGATTTTCTTGTTCTCGGCGTCGATGCGCAGGATACGAAACTCCATTTCCTGTCCCAGCTGAACCACATCTTCAGGCTTGGCCACTCTGTCTTCTGAGAGCTCGGAGATATGACAGAGCCCTTCAAGATTGTCGCCCAATTCAACGAAGGCACCGAAGCTCGCAAAGCGCGCAATTTTGCCCTTAACGACGTCGCCGGGTTTGTGACTGGCAACAAAGTCATTCCACGCGTTGGGCTCCAGATCCTTCATCGACAAAGACATTCGTCGATTCTCGGGATCGATTCCGGTAATGACTGCGTCGACCTGCTGACCCTTCTTCAGGATCTCGCCCGGATGTTTGATTCGGCGTGACCAGGAAATATCCGAGACGTGTACCAAACCATCGATGCCTTCTTCAATTTCAATGAAGGCTCCGAAATCAGTCAGGTTGCGGACGCGTCCATGAACGCGCGCGCCAACTTGATACCGATCACTCAAGGTTTTCCACGGATTCTCCTGAACCTGCTTCATGCCCAGACTGATGCGCCTGGCCTTTGCATCGACGCCCAGGACTTCGACATCCACAGTATCGCCGGGACTAACCAGTTTGCTCGGGTGCTTGACGCGCTTGGACCAGCTCATTTCTGAAACGTGGACCAAACCTTCGACGCCCGGCTCAAGTTCGACAAATGCCCCATAGTCAGTGACGCTGGCTATCTTTCCGGTGATCCGCGTCAGCGGCGGAAAGCGCTCCTCGATACTCTCCCACGGGTCAGGCAAAAGCTGTTTGTAACCGAGCGAAACGCGCTCGCGCGCGCGGTAGAATCGCAACACCTTCACCTGAACCGTGTCGCCCACTTTGAATAGCTCGCCGGGATTCTGCAAAC
>DATISD010000098.1:0-3345 GCA_035469005.1 Pyrinomonadaceae bacterium
AAATAGACCTACCTGGGAATCGGGCTCCGTGTTGAAAGTGACAGGCATTTTGTGTCAGAAGCCGGCGCGTAAGCAAGGGCTTCGCTTTGTTCAGGCGCCCTCCTTCACGGTCGGGCTTCTGACACCGGGCTGCTAATACCCTCTGAACCCATCCTCATATCCATTCTCGAAACCTTCGCGGAAGTAGCGCCGGTACAGTTCCCGATCGCCGAGCTTCGAGCTGTAATCAGTCGTCGCATTGCGATAGGCGCTGAAGTCTGAATAGTTGCGCGCTCGGTTCTTCTTCCGGTCGTTGCGGCCTTCCTTGACCCCGGCGTTGTATCCAGCGTTCAGGGCTGTCTGCCGCAGTTGATAGGAACCGCCGTACTGTCCGTAAAGATCCCAGTTGCGTCCCCAGCGGCGATCTCGAGTTTGATTGCGATCGCGGTCGCGATCACGATTGTAGTCGCGATCGTTTCGACGATAAGAGTTCGGATTCTCTGTGTCGTAGCCGCTTTCGAAGGCAGCGCGGTAATAACGTTGATACAAATCGCGATCGCCGAGCCTGGAACTATAGTCTTTCGTGGCGTCGTTATAGGCGCTGAATTCGCTGTAGTTCCGATATCGATTGTGCGAGCGATCGTTGCGTCCTTCCTTCGACCCTTCATTGTAGCCCGCATTGAGGGCCGTCTCGCGAAGTTGATACGAGCCGCCCCAGTTAGGGTAGCCGTCCCAACGATTGCGGCGCTGGGCAGCGGCGTTGGAACTCGTCGCGATTCCGATTCCGACAAGCAAAAAGGAGAGTATGGCGAACTTCATAATCCTGGATGGTTCTCTTCTGTCCATCTTGTCCTCCAATATGGTTAACGATTCATGTTCGGGAGATAACTCCAGTGTACGGATGCGCGGGAGAGAAGCTGGATATGCCCCGCAAACGCCGTTCCAATTGATATGAACCTTACTGCAAGAGTCTGGTCTACCTCTCATTCAGACCGGGCTTCAGCCCGGTCACACCCGTGATTGAAAAGCGGCGGACCGTTTTAACGGTTTGCTCTTCTTCTGGACCTTAAGGAAATGTCGTTGAGTAAGAACGAGTTGGGTCGCATACCCGCATGAAAACCGTTGAAACGATTCCCTGCGATCGCGGCAGGCGTTGCCCACCGGGCTAGAGCCCGGTGTGAATGAGAAGGAACGTTTGTGGGGAATCCGCTAATTAGGTGTTCAGCTTTCATGAAGCGACGGGAAGCGGCGGGAATCAATACATCACCACGCCCACGCGTACGCTTCTGTGCGCGGATCGGTCCCGGCGCTGATCACCCCGGTTTTCGGATCGATCACAATTGCGGCGAGCGATCCGTCGGCCCACGGCCCATGGACCTTCAGCTTGTGACCGCGTGCCAGCAGGTCCTTGCGCACGGCTTCAGGCACGCGCGCTTCCACCGAAAGGTCACCTGGATACATCGTGTGCGGGAAAGGCGAAGCCGGGAACGCGCGCGTCAGCCATTTGGGCGCTTCGATCGCCTGCTGCACATTCATGCCGAACTCAATCATGTTGAGGAGGGTCTGCATCGTCAGCAGCACCTGCGCATCCGCGCCAGGCGTGCCGATCAACATATGCGGCTGGCCGTCCTTCATCACCAGTGTTCCCTGTAGAGTGCTGCGTGGCCGTTTGCCCGGAACCAGCGCATTGGCCTCGCCCGGCTGAAGCGTGTAGTAATCGCCGCGGCAATTGAAGATGAATCCGAGGTTGCCCATCACGACCCCGGTGCCGAACGCGCTGTGCAGACTGGGCGTGAAAGTGATCAGATTGCGCGAGCTATCGACGACCGCAATGTAACTTGTATCACCATCGTGATTGCCTTCGCCGGCGACGGTTACTTTCACAGGACGATCGAGCGGCGTCTTGTCGCTGGCGAATTTCTCAGCCGTGCCGGGACGAAACTCGAGCGACGCAGTGCTCTTATCGATCAGCGCGCGACGCTGGGCCGCGTATTCCTTCGATAGCAAACCCTCGTAAGGAATTTTGATGAAGTCGAGATCGCCGAGATACTTATCGCGATCGGCGAACGCCAGCTTGGTCGCTTCGACGCTGGTATGAATGTAGTCGGCGCTGTTGTGGCCCAGTGCTTTCAAGTCATAGCCTTCGAGAATTCTCAGCGCAAACAATTCTGCCGGACCCTGGGTAGCCGAGGCATTCTTGTAGATCTGATAACCGTGATAATCGATCGAGACCGGCTCCTCGATCTTTGCGGTGTAGTTGGCAAAGTCCTCGTAACGAAACAGGCCGCCATTTTCTTCTGAGAATTTGGCCATCTCGCGGGCGAGGTCGCCTTGGTAGAAGCGATCGCGCGCGGCCTTCAAAGCTTCGTGACGCCCCTTGCCTTTATTCTGAGTTTCGGCTTCGACCAACCGCTTTAAGGTTCGGGCGAGGTCGGGATTGCGAAAGATCTCTCCGGCTTGCGGTGGACGATTGTTGGCGTAGTAGAGCTTCACGGTCGTGGGATACTTGTGAAGTTTCTTGTCGGCAACGGGAACCGTAAACGCGCGCGCCAGCGAATCGCCCACTGGAAATCCGTTTTCGGCGAGGTCGATTGCTTCCTTAAGTACTTCTCCAAAGCTCATTGTGCCCCAGCGGTCGAGCAGGATGTACCAGGCATCGACACAACCCGGCACGGTGCCGGCGAGCAGTGAATCGCTGATCGGCAGTTTGCCGCCGTTGTGCTGTTCGTACCATTCGATGGTGGCCAGGCGTGGCGCCGTGCCTTCCGCGTTAACTGAATAGACTTTTCTAGTCTTTGCGTCGTAAACCAGGATCGTCGCGTCCGCGCCGACTCCATTCATCGCCTGGTCGACAATCCCCAAAACGGCCTGGCCGGCGACGATTGCGTCAAAGGCGTTGCCGCCTTTTTCCAGGATGCGTTCGGCGGCGCGCGTCGCCTCGGCCTTCATCGATGCCACGGCAAAATGCTGGCCGCGAACGATGGGACGCATGGTCTTGTTGGCACTGCTGGAGCCTTCTTCCTGAGTCATAGTTGTCCCCGCCAAAGCACAAATGATGATTATGACAGCCGCCAATTTTGGTAATCGCATGTGACCTCCTTAAGGCGCCGTGATAAATCTTGTTCTTGCTGTCCTGCTTGATTGGTTGAGATGCTAACGCCGATGAGCCCAAACGAGCAATAGATGGCGGAGCATTTCGCTAACCCAACCAACACGCAATCGCATGACGCTCGCCGCGCGAAAGCGGGATTACTTCATGCGTCGTATAAGCCCGGAACGCGACCAGCATTCCGGCCTCGCCTCGCAGTCGGTAGTCGTCCGATCCCAGGTCATGGAAGACCAACGAACCACCGGTGTAAGCACCCG
>DATISD010000099.1:0-2343 GCA_035469005.1 Pyrinomonadaceae bacterium
CAACCTTCTCTGCGCCCGCCAACCGCTGCTCGATCGTGACGCCCATTTGAATGCCGAGTCTCTGAGCTACCGAATCAACCTCGCCCATGATCCCTGCCGCCAGGGCGCGCGTCTCCGGGCACTGCACGATTTCGATCAACGTCGCTCGCGTCAAAGCGCTGATCGGGTTGTAGGCGACGTTGCCCATCAACTTGACCCAGATGTCATGACGTATATCGCTACGAATAGGACAACGCAAACCAGCTTTGATGAAGGCGTCTGCCAGGCGACGACAACGTTCGCTCTTCGCGCCATCGAGTTCGCCAATCGCGAATCGAGTTCCCTCAATGTGCCAAACGATGCCCGGCTCTACGAGCGCCGTCGATGGATAAACGACACAGGCAATCACGCGCGCGGGATCGATGTGCCGGCTAATCATTCCGCCGGGATCGACTGCTTCGATATGCAGGCCCTGCCACTCGCCGTCGAGGCCATGGAAGTACCACCACGGAAAACCGTTCTGTGCAGTAACGACCGATGTGTTCTCACCGAGCAGCGGACGCAACTGCGGCGCCATGCCCGGCAGACTTTGGGCCTTCAGCGTAACGATGACGACATCGACTTCGCCGATCGTTGTCAGGTCATCAGTAGCGTTAGGGTGAACCTGAAATTCGCCGATTTCGCCGCGAATACGAAGGCCGTGATTCTGCATGGCCCGCAGGTGTGGGCCACGGGCAATCAGCGTGACGTCTTCACCGGATCGCGACAACATCGCGCCGAGAAACGCTCCGATTGCCCCTGCTCCGACGATCGCGAATTTCATGAATTGGTTGTTTGGAGGTCCGCCTTCAGGCGGAAAACTTGAATCACGCTGACTACGGCCGCCTAAAGGGGACTCCGAACCTTATTATCGCGGTTACTGATCTTCTATGATCTGTGCGGCGACGTTGCGCCGTTGTATTTTGCCGGTGGCCGTGCGCGGAATTGATTCCAAAATGTAAATCGTGGTCGGACACTTAAAGTCCGAAAGCGACGCGCGGCAGTGCGCAATCAATTCCTTCTGGGTGGCCTCAGCTTTTAGCACGACCGCAGCTGCGACGCCTTCCCCATAAACTCGATCGGGAATCCCGAAGCAGACTGCTTCCGCCACCGCTGGATGACTCGCCAGCACATCATCGATTTCGCGCGGAGAGATTTTCTCGCCGCCGCGATTGATCAATTCCTTGATGCGTCCGGAAAGAGTCAGATAGCCTTCACCGTCCAGGTGTCCCTGATCGCCGGTGCGAAACCATCCATTGGAAAAAGATTCTGCGTTAGCTTCCGCGTTGCCTTCATAGCCGGCGAAGACGTTCGGGCCCTTGATTGAAACTTCGCCCGTCGCGCCGGCAGGAAGCAACTCACCGTTCTTGTCGAGGATGGCGATTTGGACCTGTGTTCCGCAGCCAACCGAACCCGGTTTACGCGCGCCCGGCGGCAGCGGATTCGAGGCCATTTGATGAGCGGCTTCAGTCATCCCATACGCCTCCAACACGGGAACGCCGAACGTACCCTCCATGTCCGCCATCGTCTGCGGCGACAGGGCGGCGCTGCACGAACGAATGAAGCGGAGTTGCTGTGCACCGTCAGGTCGCGCGCCTTTGGATCGCGAAAGCAAAACCTGATGGATGGTTGGCACGGCCGAATACCAGGTGGCCTGCTGTTCTCTCACCGTGCCCCAGAATGAAAGTTGATTGAACTTTGGCGGCACCACGACAGTTCCACCACTGAAGAAAGTCGCCAGCGTCGAAGCCACCAGACCATGCACATGAAAGAGCGGCATTACGCAGAGCGAGACATCTTCCGGGGTTAACTGATAAGTGGCAGCGACGTTTTGCGCCGACGTCTTCAGGTTCGTGTGCGATAGCGGCACACGCTTCGGACGGCTGGTGGTGCCGCTGGTGTGAAGGATCAAAGCAATCTCGTCGTCCTCGTTTCGATCGTCGCGAGTGACTGTTTTTCCATTCGACGATAAGCGGACCTGTCCGTCTGCATCCAGATCAACTTCAATCACGATGACGTCTCCGCTTACGGCGGCTCGAGCTTCGTCCGCTCCTGTTCGCGGCACGATGAGCGCGCGCGCGTTGGTGTCCTCCAAATAAAAACTGAACTCGTCGCGAGTGTAAGAGTGGTTCAATGGAGCGGCAGTTCCGACCGAAGAGGCTGCCAGGAACAACGCGATCACTTCGAGTCCGTTCGGCAGGGCCATGGCGATACGATCGCCCTTACCAAGGCCTAGTTTACGGAGCGTCGCAGAAAGGCCTTCAACCTGCTGGTAAAGCTCTTCGTAGTTGATAGATGGTCCGTCGACGACTCTAATCGCGGGAT